>DASSRJ010000108.1:0-24748 GCA_035701845.1 Pseudolabrys sp.
CGCGTAGGCGGAAGCGCGGAGCGCGTAGGCGGAAAGCGCGAACCCGCCTGCGGGCCGAAGCCTCAAGCGGCGAGCGCAAGCCTCTAATCCTTCGGCGGGCGAAGGCCCGGAATCCAGCCAAATCGGTATCCTTTGTGGTTCTGGATTCCGGATCGCCGCGGAGCCTGTCATCGGGCCGCGCTTCGCGCGGACCCGTTGGCGGCGTCCGGAATAACACGGAGAACTATTCGAAAGCCTGCTAGCTCGCGGCCACCACGGTGCAGGTCGTGACGATGTCGTCGACGCTTGCTCCGCGCGACAGGTCGCTGATCGGCTTGGCAAAGCCCTGCAGGAATGGCCCGATCGCCTGCGCGCCGCCGAGCCACTGCGTGAGCTTGTAGGCAATATTGCCGGAATCGAGGTCGGGGAAGATCAGCACGTTGGCCTGTCCCGCGACCGCGCTCGGCTCCTTCACTTTCTTTTCGGCGACACCCGGCACCAGGGCCGCATCCGCCTGGAATTCGCCGTCGATCGCGAGGTCCGGGTGACGCTGCCGGACGAGGGTGAGTGCTTCGCGCACTTTGTCGACCCGCGCATGCTGCGCGCTGCCTTTGGTCGAGAACGAGAGCATCGCGACGCGCGGCTTTTCGCCGAGCAGGGCTTGCGCGCTGCGCGCCGATGCAATCGCGATATCCGCAAGCTCGCTTGCGTTGGGATCGGCATTGACGGCGCAATCGGCGAAAACGAACGGCTTCGGACCCTTGCCGAGAAAATCCGGAACGATGATCAGGAAGTAGCTTGACGGCAGCGCAATGCCTTGCGCCAGGCCGCATGTCATCAGGCCGGCTTCGATCACGCGCCGCGTCGGGTTGGCGCAGCCCGCGACCATGGCGTCGGCATCGCCCTGGCGTACCATCATGCCGCCGAAATAAAGCGGCTTGCCGGCGAGGCGTGTTGCCATTGCCGGCGTCATCGACTCGCGCGCCTGCGCAAGCGCCGCGCCGTAGCTCTGCAGGTGCGCATCACCGCGCGGATCGACGATATCGATCCCGTCCAGTGAGACTTTTTCCCGGCTGGCGATTTTGCCGATGGCGTCGGCCGCACCGACAAGAACAGGGCGTGCGAGTTTCCCCGCCTTCAGGCGCGCGGCGGCGGCGACAATGCGTGGATCGTCGCCTTCCGGCAAAACGATTTTGCGATTGCTGCGCCGTGCGTTATCAAGCAGCCGATCAAGCAAATCCATGCTTCTCACCGCGTGAGAACGATTGGTAACGGGGGCATCAATGACCGAAACGGCCGAAGCGATCAAGATTCAGCGCGGCCTCAAAGGCGTTTATTTCGACCGGTCGCCCTGCACGTTCATCGACGGGAAAGCCGGCGAGCTTCGCTATCGCGGCTACTCGATCCACGACCTGGCCGAGCATTCGAGTTTCGAGGAAACCGCTTTTCTGCTGCTCAACGGCGAACTGCCCGGCAGGCAGCAACTCGCAAGCCTCGACGCCGAGTTCAAGGCTGCGCGCAAGCTGCCGCCGCCTGTGTTCGACATTATTCGTGCCATCAAGCCGGCGCACCCGATGGACGTGCTGCGCACGGCGGCCTCAGCCCTTTCGGCATTCGATCCCGACACCGCGGACAATTCGCGCGCAGCGACCTTGCGCAAGGCAGTGCGGCTGACCTCGCAGGTGCCGATGATCGTTGCCGCGCATTCGCGCATCCGGGAAGGGCAGGAGCCGGTCGCGCCCGACCAGGGGCTTGGTCACGCCGCCAATCTGCTCTGGATGCTGACCGGCAGAAAGCCGAGCACCGATGCCGCGCAGCTGATCGACCGCGATTTCATTTTGCATGCCGAGCACGGCTCGAATGCCTCATCGTTCGCGGCGCGCGTGGTAATCGGCACGGAAGCAAACCTGCATTCGGCGATCGTTGCCGCCATCGCCGCGCTGTCGGGGCCTGCGCATGGCGGTGCTGCCGAGGACGTGATGAAGATGGCGGAAGACATCGGCGATCCGTCGCGCGCGGCAGCTTACGTGAAGGAAAAGCGCGGCGCCGGCGTGCCCATTACCGGCTTCGGACACCGCGTCTATCGCGCGGAAGATCCGCGTGCGCGGCACATGCGCGCCGGCGTCGAGCGCCTGTCGAAGGAAATGGGCCAGCCGAAATGGTTCGAGATCCTGCAGGCGGTTGTCGCGGCAATGGCGCCGTACGCGCGCCACGGCGTAAACGTGAACGTCGATTTCTATTCCGGCGTCGTCTATCACCTGCTCGGCATCAAGCGCGATCTGTTCGTGCCGATCTTCGCGATCGGCCGCGTTCCCGGCTGGGCGGTGCAGGTGCTCGAGCAGCTCGAGAACAACATCCTGCTGCGTCCGCTCACGCTCTATAACGGGCCGGACGCGCGCGCTTACGTCCCGATCGAGCGGCGCTGAGCGAAAATCAGAAAATCCTGCAACGGCCGCGGGATTTGGAATCGAATTCCCAAATGGCGGGACAAAACGGTTCGGATTCACCGTTGCGGGCCGATGCTCTTCTGTTATCGTATTGAGAATAGCAGTCTCAAATAACGAGAATTTGAACCGGCGAGCATAAGCCGGAGCAATGTCCCTGCCGGCATGGCCGCGGGGCGGGACGCAACAAGCAGGCGGCCGATGGCAGGGAGGATCAAGTCCATGCGTTCGATCATGAGTTCGATCATGAGTTCGACCAGACCTTTGACCAAACGTTCGACCTTGCGGGGCTTTGCGGCGCTCGCGGCGATGGCGCTCGGCGCTGCGCTCGGCGGCAATGCGCAAGCGGCCGGCTATCCCGAGCGCCCGGTTGAATTGATCGTGCCGTGGGGCCCGGGCGGCGGCGCAGACCAGCTCGCGCGCCTTATCAGCAAGCTCATGGAGCCGATGCTCGGCCAGGGCATTCCCGTTGTGAATGTGCCCGGCGGCACCGGCGCGACCGGCATGGCGAAACTGCTCGCCGCGCCCGCCGACGGCTATTCGATGGCGATCTACATTGCCGACAGTCACGCACTGCTGGCCGGCAAGAGCCCGCGCTGGACGATGAACGACATCACGCCGGTGGCGGTGATGATCAAGGGGCCGTCCTTCATCTTCGTGAAGCAGGACAGCCCGTTCAAGACCTGGGACGATTTTGCGAAAGAGGCGAAGGCGAATCCGGGCAAGTTGAAGGTCGCGACCCTCGGTTTCGGCAGCGTCGACGACTTCTCGCTCACCGTGCTCGATCGCGCAGGCATCAAGGTGGTGCAGGTACCGTTCTCCAAGCCGAGCGAGCGCTACGTCTCGATTCTCGGCGGCCACGCCGATGCGCTCTACGAGCAGGCAGGGGACGTCGCGCAGTTCCTCAACAGCAAGCAGATGCGCCCGATCCTGCTGTTCGGCGAAAAGCGCCTGCCGGCCTTCAAGGACGTGCCCGCATCGTACGAGCTCGGCTACAAAGTCGCGCTGCCGCAGTTCCGCTCGATTGTCGTGCGCGCCGGCACGCCGCCCGACATCGTGAAAAAGCTCTCGGATGCGCTGCACAAGGTCTACGAGTCGCCGGAGTACAAGAAGTTCCTCGAAGATCAATTTGGCGATCCCAACAGCTTCGAGGATGCCTCGAAGGCGCCGGTCTTCGTCAACGAGCAGCTCAACGACATGAAGAAGACGATGGCGACGAACTAGGCAGCTCTCTTGATCCGTTCGTCCCCGCGGAAGCGGGGACCCAGGACGACTGAGCGTACCCATTCTGGATTCCCGCTTACGCGGGAATGAGCGGACCGTGCATCGGGAAAAAAGATGGACAAGGCACTGTTCCGGTCAGTTCTGCCTTATGCTGTCGGTCTCGTCATCGCCGGCGCGCTCTATCTCGACGCCGGGACGATCGTCTATTCGCCGCGCCCCGGCATGCTCGGCCCCGCGTTCTGGCCGAAAATGGCGATCGGCCTGATGGCCGCGGTGTGCCTGTTCGAGATTGGCCGCGTGCTCGTCGGTTTCAAATCGGAGATGCACGGGATTGCCGAGGCCCTGGAAAAAGATGAGAGCGAACAGCAAACGCCTACTTATCCCGGGCTGCTGGCCGGCGGAATCGTTCTGGTCGTCGTCTACGCCGTGGTGGTCGATATCCTCGGTTTCCTGTTGTCGACCTTCCTTTTCATGGCGGCCTTCATGTATCTCGGCCGATACAGAAAGCACGTTGCGGTGTGGAGCATCAGCGCCGTCGTGACCATCCTGGTGGCGCTGATCTTTGTACGAATTGCCTACGTTTCGCTGCCGCGCGGTGTGCCGCCGTTCGATGCAGTCACGGATTTTATCCGGATCATCCTGGGCGGTTGAGGCGGGGCGCGTGCGATGAGTCACATTCTGCTACAACTCGCCCATGGCTTCATCGACTGCCTGACGCCACTCAATCTGCTGATGCTGTTTGTCGGCATCGTGATCGGACTTCTGATCGGCGTTCTTCCGGGCCTGACATTGGTGATGGGCGTAGCACTTGCGCTGCCGTTCACATACCGGATGGACGTCACGGCTTCGATCGTTCTGCTGACGGCGATGTATGTCTCCGGCACCTATGGCGGCGCCTTCACCGCAATATTGTTCAGGATCCCCGGCGAACCGATAGACGTTCCCATGCTCTGGGACGGCTACACCATGGGCCGCAAGGGCCGCCCCGCAAAGGCGCTCGGCTGGACACTGATAGCCGCGCTCGGCGGCGGACTGCTGTCCGCAACGATCATGGTGCTGCTCACGCAGCCGCTCGCCCATTTCGCCTTGCGGTTCTCCTCTCCGGAATATTTCTCGGTGTTGCTGTTCGGTCTCTCCAGCGTGGTTGCGCTCGGCCGCGGCTCGCTCGGCAATGCGCTGATCAGCCTGTCGGCCGGCCTTTTGATCGCCACCGTCGGTACCGACGAAACGTATGGCGCCCAGCGATTTACATTCGGTTCGCGCATTCTCGCCGATGGCATCGAATTCCTCGTGGTCATGGTCGGCGCCTACGGAGTCGGCGAAGTTCTGTCGCGGCTGGAAACTGGCTTTGCCAGCAAGCCGATCGACAAGATCGCCAATGCGAGGACGGAGCTTCCGACTTTTCGTGAAATGATGACGCTCAAGGGCATGTTTTTGCGCTCAAGTATTCTCGGCAATGTCATCGGGCTTATTCCCGGCGCCGGCGCCACCATTGCGTCGTTCGTAAGCTACGGTCTGGAAGCGCAATTCGGAAAGCGCCGGAAAGAGATGGGCAGCGGCGTTGCCGAGGGCATTGTGGCGCCGCAGGCTGCAGCCACCGCTTCCGTCGGCGGAGCGCTGGTGCCACTGCTGGCGCTGGGAATTCCCGGCAGCGGCGCGACGGCGATCATCCTCGGCGCTTTCATGCTGCACGGCATCCAGCCGGGTCCGCAGGTGCTCGCGACCTCGGCGGGTACCGTTTACACGGTGTTCGCCTCCCTCTATCTGGGACTCTGTTTGATGTGCCTGCTCGGCTATTTTGCCATCCGTCCCCTGGTGAAAATTCTCGATTTGCCGGAAGCGGTGGTCTCCGCCTATGTGCTGGTTCTCTGCTTCATCGGCGCGCTGTCGATCCGCAACAACGTGACGGATCTCTGGTTGATGATCGGCTTCGGCATTATCGGCTACCTGTTCGAGCGCCTGAAATTTCCAATCGCCCCACTGGTTCTCGGCGTGATCCTCGGCCCCCTGGCCGAGGAGGCCTTCATGAATGCCATGATCAGCTTCGGCAACGACTGGACGGTGTTTTTCACCCGCCCGATCTCCGGGACGGTCATGGTGTTCACGATCTGCATGCTGATGCTTCCCCTTGTACAGCAGTGGCGCGCGAAAAAACGCGTCGCCCAGCTTGAACCGAGGTGACCCATGCGTACCAATCTTGGGCTTGACGAAAGGACCACAGGAACGCCGGCGCCGCGGCGCACCGTGAGCGAGCTCAAGGTGCCTGCGCGGCGGGCCAAAGGCCGCGCGCAAAAGCTCGGCGCCACCGCACGTTCCTTTGCCATCCTCGAGCATGTGGCCGGCTCGCCCACGCCGGTCGATGTGTTCGACATCATCGCCACGCTGAAATTACCGAAGGCGACGGCCTATCGGCTGGTCGACTGGTTCGTGACGCAGGGCTATCTCGCGCGTGAGCCGGGGCGGCGCCGGCTCATCATCGGGCCGAAGCTCACCAATCTCGCGTTCGGCGCGCTGTCGTCGTCGATGCGCCACGACACGCCGCACGTGGTGCTGCGGCGTCTGGTGCACACGCTCAACGAGACCTGCAACATCGGCACGCTGCTCAATGGCGAGGTGGTCTACCTCGATCGCGTCGAGGCGGATCACTGGCCGCTGCGGCTGCATTACACCACCGGCTCGCGTGTGCCGCTGCATTGCAGCGCCATCGGCAAGCTCTATCTCGCGCTCTCATCTTCGGCGCGCAGGCGCCGGTTGCTGCAGAGTCTCGAGCTGCGCCGCTTCACCGCCACGACGCTGACCGACGCGCCGCATCTCGAGACCGAGCTCAGGCAGATCCGCAAGGAGCAGGTATCATTCGATCGCGAGGAATATCTCGTCGGCGTCGTCTGCATGGCGGTGCCGGTGATCGGCAGGAACGGCGAGCTGCTCGCGGCTCTCGCCATCCAGGCGCCGGAAGCGCGCATGAACGTGCAGACGGCGCGGCGGCACCTGCCGGCGCTTCGGCAGGCCGCCGAAGAGCTTGCCGCTATTTTTCAGGACAGGCCGTAAGTTGATGTAAGGCGCGGCCGAAGAAGGAATTTTGCCTATGAAAATGACGACGGAAGAAGCTTTTGTGAAAGTCTTGCAGATGCACGGCATCGAGCATGCCTTCGGCATCATCGGCTCGGCCTTCATGCCGATCTCCGACCTGTTTCCAAAAGCCGGGATCACATTCTGGGACGTCGCGCACGAGTGCAACGGCGGCTACATATGCGACGGCTATACGCGCTCAACCGGCAAGATCGCGATGTGCATCGCGCAGAACGGCCCGGGCATCACGAATTTCGTGACCGCCATAAAGACCGCCTACTGGAACCACACGCCGATGCTGCTGATCACGCCGCAGGCGGCGAACCGGACCATCGGGCAGGGCGGTTTCCAGGAAGTCGAGCAGATGGCGTTGTTCCGCGACATGGTCTGCTACCAGGAAGAGGTGCGCGATCCCTCGCGCATCGCGGAAGTGCTCAACCGCGTCATCACCAAGGCCAAGCGCCTGTCGGCGCCGGCGCAGATCAACGTGCCGCGCGATTACTGGACGCAGGTGATCGACATCAACATGCCGGCGATCGTCGATTTCGAGCGTCCGGCGGGCGGTGCGCAGGCGATCGCGCAGGCGGCCAGGCTGCTGTCGGAGGCGAAATTCCCGGTCATCCTGTCGGGCGCGGGCGTCGTGCTCGGCAACGCGATCCCCGATTGCGCCGCGCTTGCCGAAAAGCTCGATGCGCCGGTCTGCAACAACTACCAGCACAACGACAGTTTCCCCGGCAGCCATCCGCTGGCGGTCGGGCCGCTCGGTTACAACGGTTCGAAGGCTGCGATGGAGCTGGTCGCGAAGGCCGACGTGGTGCTCGCGCTCGGCACCCGGCTCAACCCGTTCTCGACCCTGCCGGGCTACGGCATCGACTACTGGCCGAAGACCGCCAGGATCATCCAGGTCGACATCAACCCCGATCGAATCGGCCTCACCAAGCCGGTGGCCGTCGGTATCTGCGGCGACGCCAAATCGGTGGCGCAGAACCTGCTCAAGCAGCTCTCGCCGTCTGCCGGCAACGCCGGCCGCCAGGAGCGTAAAGCGCTGATCCATCAGACAAAATCGCGCTGGCTGCAGACGCTGTCGAGCATGGACCACGAAGACGATGATCCCGGCACGACCTGGAACGCCGATGCCCGCAAGCGCGAGCCCGACCGCATGTCGGCGCGGCAGGCCTGGCGCGCCATCCAGGCCGGGCTGCCCAAGAACGCCATCATCTCGAGCGACATCGGCAACAACTGCGCCATCGGCAACGCCTACCCGACGTTCGACCAGGGACGAAAGTATCTCGCGCCCGGATTGTTCGGGCCGTGCGGCTACGGCTTTCCCGCGATCATCGGCGCCAAGATCGGCAATCCGGATATTCCCTGCGTCGGTTTTGCCGGCGACGGCGCCTTCGGAATCTCGATGAGCGAGATGAGCTCGATCGGACGCGAGGAATATCCGGGAATCACCATGGTGATCTTCCGCAACTATCAATGGGGCGCGGAGAAGCGCAATTCGATCCTCTGGTTCGACGACAATTTCGTCGGCACCGAGCTCGACCCGCATCTCAGCTATGCAAAGGTTGCGGAAGGTTGCGGACTGAAAGGCGTGACCGTAAAGACGCAGGCCGAGCTGACGGAGGCATTGCGCGCATCCTGCGAAGCTCAGAAGAAGCGCGTGACGACCTTCATCGAGGTGATCCTCAATCAGGAGCTCGGTGAGCCGTTCCGCCGCGACGCGATGAAGAAGCCGGCAGTGGTGGCCGGCATCCGCCGCGAGGACATGCGCCCGCAGCAGGTGGCTTAAGTGGTGATGTGTATTTCGTTGCAACAACCGCTCATCCCCGCGCATAGCCGTCCGAAGGACGGCGTGCTTCCGCACGCCTATGCGGGGATCCAGGGCAAAATACACAGGCTGTCAGTGCAGCCCTGGATTCCCGCCTGCGCGGGAATGAGCGGAGAGAAAGCCTCCCGGGAGTACAAGAGATGACAGTCGCAGTGAAACCGGCGGCCGATCCGAAGATGCTCGGCGTGATCGACGATCTCGTGCGGCGGGCGCGTGCCGCAATGGCGGCCTTCGCCGACGCCGACCAGGCGCGCGTCGACGAGGCAGTCACGGCACTGGCGTGGTCGCTCTACAATCCCGCGCACGCCAGGGAGCTTGCCGAGCTCGCCGTGAAGGACACGCAGCTCGGCAACGTTCCCGACAAGATCACCAAGAAGCAGCGCAAGACCTTCGGTACATTGCGTGACCTTCTGCGGGTGAAATCGGTCGGCATCATCGAGGAAGACAAGGCGCGCGGCATCGTCAAATACGCAAAGCCGGTCGGCGTCGTCTGCGCGATCACGCCTTCGACCAATCCGGGCGCGACGCCCGTCAACAAGGCAATGATGGCGATCAAGGGCCGCAATGCCATCATCATCGCGGCATCGCCTGCGGGCCTGAAAACGACGACCAGGACCGTCGACTATATGCGCGCGGAACTGAAGAAGATCGGCGCGCCGGAAGATCTGGTGCAGATCCTGCCGCCGCCCGCCTCAAAAGACATGACGCAGGCGCTGATGCAGGCCGCCGACCTCGTGGTCGCAACCGGCTCGCAGGACAATGTGCGCCGCGCCTATTCGAGCGGGACACCGGCGATCGGGGTCGGCACCGGCAATGTGCCGGTGATCGTGGACGAAACTGCCGACCTCGACGATGCTGCGCGGAAGATCTGCGCCTCGAAGATCTTCGACAATTCGACGTCGTGCTCCTCGGAAAACTCGGTGATCCTCGTCGACGCCGTCTACGACAAGGCGATCGCCGCGCTCGAGCGCGCGGGCGGCTACATGGCCTCCGCTGCCGAGAAGACGAAAATCCAGGCGGCGCTCTGGCCTGACGGCAACCTCAGCCGCACGCTGATCGCGCGCGACGCCGATGTGTTCGCGCGCGGTTGCGGTCTGCCGGCGGCGGCCGAGAGCAAAAAGTTCTTCATGGTCGGGGAAACCGGCGTCGGCCGGGGCTTTCCGTTCTCCGGCGAGAAGCTTGCGCTGGTGCTCACCGTCTATCGCGCCAGGGATTTCGATGCCGCCGTCGCGCGTGCCAACGAGATCCTTGCGCACCAGGGCCGCGGCCATTCGGTCGGCCTGCACACCAGGGATATGAGCCGCGCCCGTACGCTGGCAGAACGTTCAGATGTTGTGCGCGTGCTGATCAACCAGGCGCACACGTTCGGCAACGGCGGCGGCTTCGACAACGGGCTCAATTTCACGCTCAGCATGGGCTGCGGCACCTGGGGCGGAAATTCGATCACCGACAATCTCAACTACATGAACTTTCTCAATATCACCCACCTCGTCACCACCATTCCGGAAGACAGGCCGGGCGAGGACGAACTGTTCGGCGCGTATTGGAAGAAGTACGGAAAGTAACTGCTCTTTGTCGTCACCGGGCTTGTCCCGGTGACCTCGCTTAGGAAGGCAGTGCGCCCCTAAGCGGGATGGCCGGGACAAGCCCGGCCATGACGAGCACAAAGGCCATGAGCTGCTAGATGAACTTCGAAGAACACGCCGCAAAATCGCTGGTTTTGACGCCCGCAGGCATTCCGGTGCCGCGCGGCACGCTCTGCCTCAGCGCGGCGGAAGCGGCGATGGCGGCGGCGAATATCGGCCCTTGCGTCGTGAAGGCGCAGGTGCCGGCCGGCAAGCGCGGCAAGGCCGGCGGCATCAAGCTCGCCGCCGGGCCTGACGAAGCAAGGCAGGTGGCAAGCCGGATTATCGGCATGCGCATCGGCGACTATACAGTCGAGCGCGTCCTGGTCGAGGAGCAGGCTGACATTGCGCGCGAGTTCTATGCGGCCGTCCTGCACGACGTCGCCGCGTGCAAGCCGCTGATCCTTTTCTCTACGGAAGGCGGCATGGACATCGAGGAGATCGCCGCGGCCAAACCGTCGGCGATCCGGCGTCTTCTCGTGGATATCGACGGCAAGCCGTCGGCTGCCGACATAGCGGCCATGCTCAAAGGTCTGCATCTCGGTGACGCGGAAGTACAGATCGCGCACATCCTCGATCGCCTCTACGCGGCCTTTCGCGCATGTGATGCCGAGCTCCTCGAAATCAACCCGCTGGCCCTGCTCGGGGACAACCGCGTGGTCGCGCTCGACTGCAAGTTCGTGCTCGACGACGGCGCGGTTTATCGCCAGCCGGATCTCGCGAAATCCGGCGCCGCCGCCGCGATGACGGCGCTGGAGAGGCGCGGCGCCGAGGCCGGTCTCAAGCTGATCCAGCTTGACGGCAATGTTGGCGTATTGGCGAACGGCGCCGGCCTCACCATGACGACGATGGACGTCATCCGCCACTACGGCGGCAGACCTGCGAATTTTCTGGAGATCGGCGGCGAGGCCTACACCAAATCCGAGATCGCGCTCGACCTCGTTCTGTCCAATCCGGGGGTGAAAAGTCTCGTCATCAATTTCTGCGGCGCCTTCGCCCGCACCGACGTGATGGCCGACGGCGTCGTGAAGGCCTGGCACAAGCTGAAGCCGGAGGTACCCGTGTTCTTCTCGATCCACGGCACTGGCGAAGTGGAAGCGGTCAAGCTGGTGCGCCGCGAACTTGGAATCGAGCCTTACGACTTCATGGAAGACGCGATCCAGGCGGCGGTGAAGGCAGCACAATGATCGTCCGCAAAAACGATCGCGTCGTAGTGCTGGGCATCACCGGCAAGCAGGGTACCTTCTGGACCGAGAAGATGATCGCCTACGGCACCAACGTGGTCGCCGGCGTCAACCCCAAGCGCGCAGGCGAGAATCACGTCGGCGTGCCGATTTTTGCGACCGCTGCCGAAGCGGTGGCGGAAACCGGCGGCGACGTCGCCGTGATGTTCATTCCGCCGCCGATGGCAAAGGAGGCGGCAGTGTCGGCCGCGCGGGCGGGCATCAAGCTGCTGGTCGTACTGACGGAGCACATCCCGGCGCAGGACGTGATGGCGATGCACGCTGCCGCCGCGAAACACGGCACCCGCATCGTCGGGCCGAATACAGCCGGCCTCGTCACGCCCGGGGAATGCTTCGTCGGCATTATGCCGGCCTTCGTGCCGAGCGTGTTCAGGCCCGGCCGCGTCGGCGTGATCTCGCGCAGCGGCAGCCTGGGCACGCTGGTCTGTCTCAATCTCACGCGCGCCGGCATTGGCCAGAGCGCCTTCATCGGCATCGGCGGCGACCCGATGCTCGGAACCACCACCCGCGATGCGCTCGAGGTGCTCGATAAGGACAGCCGTACCGATGCGGCCGTGATCGTTGGCGAAATCGGCGGCGCGATGGAGGAACAGGCTGCGGTTTACGCAAAGAAGATGGCCAAGCCGATGGTCGCCTTCATCGCCGGCGCCGCCTCGCCGCCGGGCAAGAAAATGGGCCATGCCGGCGCGATCGTGACCGGCAATGCCGGCAGCTATGCCTCCAAGCGCAAGGCGCTCGAGGCAGCCGGTGTCACGGTCGTCGATACACCTTCGCAAATCGCCGCAGCCGTTGCGGCATGTCTCCAATCCGGCCGTTCCAAAGCCGCCGCAAGCCAATAAGGATTACGCGTGAGCGCAGAAAATTTGCAAGCGTTGCGGCCGTCGGTGGCCATGGCGGCGGCGCTTGCGCCGGGCATTCTTCTCTCTGCCCTGGTTGCGGCAGTCGGCTACATCGCCGCGCCTTTCGTGGCGAAGGCCGTTCCGATCCCCAACATGGTGATCGCGCTCGTTGTCGGCATCGCACTCAACCCGCTGGCGGCGCGGCCGGCGGTGCAGCCGGGCATGAATTTCTGCGTGAAGACGCTGCTGCGGTGGGCCGTCGCGCTGCTCGGCCTGCGCGTCGGGCTGGGCGATATCGCTGCCCTCGGCCTGCAGACCGCCGTGCTGATCATCATCGCGATGGCGGCGACGGTCGCCTCGGGATTTGTCTTTGCGCGCTGGTACGGCCGCAGCGCCGGCTTCGGCGCGCTGGTCGGCGTCGGCACGGCGGTGTGCGGCGCCTCGGCAACGCTTGCGACCTCGACGGTCGTGCCCGAATACAAAGGCAAGGCGGCCGACATCGCTTTCGTCGTGGTGGCGGTCAATGCGCTCGCCACGCTGGCGATGCTTGTTTATCCGCCGCTCTGCATCGTGCTCGGCTTTGATGCGCAGACGACGGGCGTGATGCTGGGCGGCACGATCCACGACGTGGCGCAGGTCGTCGGCGCCGGTTACGCGGTGTCGGAGCCGGTCGGCAACACGGCCGTGATCGTGAAGCTTTTTCGTGTATTCCTGCTGCTGCCGGTGGTGCTCAGCGTCGGCTGGCATTTCACGCGCATGGGCATGCGGCACGGCGAGGCGCGCGTGCCGGTGCCGGTCTTCGCCATCGTCTTCCTGCTGTTGTGCGTCCTGAACAGCGCGATGCCATTGGCCCCGTCCTGGATACCGGTCTATGCGCCTGCGAAAAGCGTGCTGGTTGAAGTTTCGACCTGGGGCCTGCTGCTTGCCATCGGCGCGCTCGGACTTGGGACGTCGGTGAAGACGATCATTGGCCTTGGCTGGCGCCACATCACGACCGTGCTTGGGGCCACCGCAGTCATCTTCTTGGTGGTGACCGGCGGATTGATGCTGATGCGGTTCGTGTAACGGACGCTTGTCTCAATCAAACGTCGGCGAGATGGCTGTGAGCGTGTTTCTCGATGGCTCGTGACGGCCTGTTTCCGTGGTGGTTCAGCCCCGTCGGTATCCAGGTGCAAATCTTCGAGGGGTCCGCCCACACCGTTGCAACCGCGCTCGGCACGAAGAACTCTGAGAAGATCAAGTCGCCATCGGTGCCACCCTTCACCCAGTGCGGCTCGAGGTCGTGATAATAGACGACGTCGCCGGGCCGCACGGCCATGGCCTGGTCAACGCCCGCATAACAGGTGCCCTGCCCAGCGAGAAAAAACATGAAATGGGCACCCCCTCGGTGGTGGTGCACCGGGCATTCAGTGCCCGGCGGATAGATGATCATCTCGCCCCTGATGGCCCGGGTGCCAAACATCTTCGGGGTCACGAGATAGATGCGTTTTCGATCATCGTGTTCGGATTGCAGGAGAGGTTCGTCTTGCCAGTCCAAAACACGAAAAATCGGCGGGTCGCTGCTGATGGCGGGATCGAGTTTTTGCACATCGGGCACCAGAGCGAACAGCAATGTTGCGCCAGCATCGCTCGAGAGCGTTCCTCCGAAACCCGGAGGCAGCAAGCCGATGTGACTGGCTGTGACTGATAATTCATGTCCCGCGCTATGCATTGTCGCAGTGCCATCGATCATTTGAAACCAGCCGAGCTCAGAAGGTGGAATTGCCAGCGCCTTTTTTCCGCCCGGCGAAATCGTCAACCGGTCGAGCTCGAATAGAATGTCTGGCACGCGTTGTTTATTGAGTAATGGCTGGCACCCAATGCCATCGGCTGTGGCAATCGGCGCGATCGTGCTCTGGTTGAAATGGATTGCCATCGTCCCTCCTGCAAATAGCGACGTGTATTCTGCGGTAAACCGACGAGGGTTTCCAGGCGTCGACGTCGCGGCGGTCTCGATCAAGCAGCGATAACGTGCACCTTCTTCATCCTGCGCCACCCGAGTAGCCCCCAATGCACCTAAGCCGGTGACGAACAGAGGGAACGCGACCGGGAGGGGTGCCTACGAACCCAAGGCTATTCGAGCGTCACCGTCTCGAAATCCGCCGGCAGTATGATTTCCAGAAGCTCGCAGTCGTCGGAATAGCCAAGGACGGTGTGCCTGATCCTGGGCGGCTGGATCCAGCACGAGCCGGCGTGAAACGTATGCGCGCCCTGGCCTTCGAATTCGCTGCGGAACCATCCCTTCAGCACGTAGACCATCTGGAAGTCGACATCGTGATAGTGCGGGATCGCCACTTCCTCCGCGTTGAACGGCTTGGTCATGCGGATCACGTGGGCCTGCACCATGCCGTTGGTCGCCGGCGCAATACCGAGATCGCGATAGGCGGAGTAGGGGCGCAGGCCCTGGTCGAAATCTTCCTCGCGATGATGGCTGAAGACGAAGCGTTGCGGCTTTCGTTCTTTTGCGCGCACCGCGGATTTGGCGCCGGTTTTCTTCCTGCTCTTTTTTGATTTTACTCTGGTTACCTTGGCCTTGCGTTTTGCTTTTGCCATGACAGGCCTCCCGTGTACGCGTCACTCCGCCGCTTCGGCCGCGCCACCGTGCGCCTTCGACCAGCCGCCCGGGTCGCCGATGAACTTCTCCACTTCGGCCAGCATCTTCGGTTCAAATTGCCCGCTCGTCCGCGCGACCGCGAGCACGTCCTTCCAGGTCGTGAGCGCGTGCAGGGTCACGCCGAGATCGCTCATGATCTTTTTGCTCTGCGGGTAGATGTCGTAAAAGAAGATCACAAAACAATGTTCGCAAATGCCGCCGGCCTCACGCAGCGCCTGGATGAAGTTCACCTTGCTTTTGCCGTCAGTGGCAAGATCTTCCACCAGCAGCACGCGCTGGCCCGGCACCAGCAGGCCCTCGATTTGCGCGCCGCGCCCGAATCCCTTCGGTTTTTTGCGCACATACTGCATCGGCAGGTGCATGCGGTCGGCCACCCAGGCCGCGAACGGAATGCCTGCGGTTTCGCCGCCCGCCACCGAATTGATATTGTCGCGGCCGATGTCGCGCTCGATGGTGTGAACCGCGAAATCCATCACGGCGGAGCGTACGTCCGGGAATGACATCAGCCAGCGTGTGTCGTTGTAGACCGGGCTGGCCCAGCCGCTCGTGAAAATGAACGGCTTGTCGGTCATAAACCGCACCGCGCCGGTGTCGAGGTACATCCGGGCCGTCAACTCGGCGATCGTTTTGCTGTCGAGAAACTGGCTGGTCGACATAACAAGCAGTCCGGAGCGCGCTGGCGCTTATGTCAAAGCATAAAACGCCTTATGCCGCCATGCCGCAGTGGTGAGACAATTCACAGGCAAGATCGAGCAGGGCCTCGTCGCCGCCCGCCCACCCCATGAAAGAAAGCCCGATGGGACAGCCATTGATCGTCGCGCCCGGGATGCTCATTTGCGGCAGGCCGGAAATGCTCGAGGTGCAGACAAGCCGCATGACCCGCGTGCGGAAATCGTCAAGGGCTGCGCCCGACAGTTCGATCTTCGGGGCGATGCCGGGCGTCGCGGGTAGCGCCAGGATCGTGCCGGGTGCCGCGATCTGCCGGACGTGCTCGCGCACCTTGTTGAGGACCTCGCGCGACGCATCCGCCTCGGCTCGGGTGACGGTGGAAGCAAACTGCATGCGTTTCTTGATGCCCGGGCCCAGTTTCGGCTGTTGGGCCGTGATGAAGGCGCCGAAGGTCTGCCAGGTCTCGTAGGCCTGCGCGACCCGGAACGCTTCGCGCCATGGGTCGAATCCGTCAGGCGCGATCCGGCCGTGCACCATCTCCGGCAGATCGTCGCTCATGAACTCGAGCAGCGTGCGGAGCAGGTCGGCAACCGGTTCCTCCGCTTGCGCGAAGGCATCCTCGAGCACGACGACGCGGTCGATCTTTGCGGTGATGCGATTGTTGTCGAGCAGCACCGCGCCGACCTTGCGGAAGACGCCCGGCGTTGCCGCAAACCAGCCCGGCACGTCGAAGCTGGGTGCCATGTCGGCGACACCGCTGTGCTCGATGCGTTCATGCGTCGGGCGCAGGCCGTAGATTCCGTTGAACGAGGCGGGCAGCCGCACCGACCCGCCGGTGTCGCTGCCGAGCGCAAAGTCGCAAAGGCCCGCGCCGCAGGCTGCGGCCGAGCCCGCCGACGAGCCGCCCGGCAGGCGGCCCGGCGCGCGCGAATTCACCGGTGTGCCGTAATGAGAATTGGCGCCGGTCACGCTGTAGAAAAATTCGTCGCAGATGGTCTTGCCGATGATAGTCGCGCCGGCATCGAGGATTTTCTGCACCGGCGGACAATTCCGTGTCGCGGGTGGATGTGCCGCAAGCCATTCCGGGCTGCCGCAGCCGGTGCGCTCACCGGCGATGCCGTACATGTCCTTGACCACCGCGCTCAATCCGGCGAGCGGTCCTGACGCGGCGCCTTTGAGCGGCGCGGCCAGATCGTGCGGAACAAAGCAGCTGCGATAGACCTGCGTCTGCATTTACGCGGCGTCTCGCAATCTGCTCTCGGTCAGGTACCAGTCCAGGATCTTGCTGCCATCCCAGGCCACCACGCCGTCATGTGACAGGATTTCGGCAAAGGTACGCTCGACATGGCTGATGCGGTGCGGCACGCCCGAAAGATAGGGGTGGCAGGCAAGCGCCATGAATTTGGGGCGTTCAGCCGACTCCGCGTAGAGCACGTCGAAGTGATCGAGCGCCCGCCCGTGCCATTCGTCCGAAGGGTGGTGCTGCAACGCCATCATGACGATGTCATGGATCTCGAAATTGTAGGGCAGCGCCACGATCGGCTTGTGGCGCGTTTGGATTGTTACGGGCTCGTCGTCGAGAACCCAGTCACCGATATATTCGACGCCGGCTTCCGACAGGTAATCGAGCGTGTCGAAGGTCTGCGTCAGCCCGGGGCCGAACCAGCCGCGCGGCCGTTTGCCGGAGAATTTCTCGATGACGTCCATCGATTTGTCGATCACCGCCCGCTCGTCGTCGAGCTTGTGCATCGGCACCTGGTCGTAACTGTGGGCGTTGAGCTCCCAGCCGCTGTCGATGCAGGCTTTCACGACCGAGGGGTAGGTCTCGCACACGCGGGCATTGAGCGTGACCGTCGGGTTGATGTTCAGCTTCTGCATCACCTTGCGCAGCCGCCAGAAACCGACGCGCATGCCGTATTCATGCCAGCTCCAGTTCGGATGGTCGGGCAGCATAGGCTGGCCCTGCGGCGGCGAGATCACCATGCGCGCCATCGGGCGGCCAATGTCCCACTCCTCGAGCGCCAGCACCGGCCAGACCACCAGCCGCACGCCCTTCGGCAGCTTGAGGGGCGCACGTCCCTCGATCGGTGAGTAGGGCAGTCGTTCGCGTGGATGCATGATCAACCCTCCCTGGGCTAACGCTACACCTTCAGTGCCGTCATTCCGGCTTCGGCCCGGCCTTCATGTACCAGTCCGCGATCTGCGAGCCGTTCCAGAACAGGACGTCGCGCTTCCTGCGGATTTTCTCGAAGATCCTGCGGAAATATTTGGCGCGGTGCGGCGCACCCATGATGTAGGGGTGCACCGAGATCGCCATCACGCGCGCCGAGCCCTTGGCATCCTTGTAGATCTGCTCGAACTGGTCCATGGCGCGCTCGTAGAATTCGCTCGCCTTGTGATGCTGGATCAGCATCATCGCGACGTCATTGCATTCCTGCGTGTAGGGAATATTGAGGATCGGCTTGCCGCGCGTCTTCATCCACACCGGCTGGTCGTCGAGCACCCAGTCGGCGACGTAATCGTAGCCTTCCTCTGCAAGGATATCGGGCGTTTCCCAGGTCTCGGTGAGGCCCGGTCCGAGCCAGCCGCGCGGGCGCAGGCCAGTCGCTTTCTGCAACACCTCGGCACTCTTGCGGATGTCGGCGCGCTCGTTCTCGACCTTCTGCATGTTGCGCTGGGTGAAGCCATGGCCGACGAACTCCCATTTGCGGTCGAGGCATGCCTTCACGATGTCTGGGTAGGCCTGAACGGCAACGCCGTTGATGTTCATCACGCCGGGAATCTTGAAATCGTCATAGACCTGCAAAAGCCGCCAGAAACCGACGCGATTGCCGTATTCGTGCCAGCACCAGTTGGGAATGTCGGGCATCGGGGAGCCGCCGGCGGGCGGCGTCAGCACCGTGCGCGGCATGGTCTGCGTCGGATCCCATTCCTCGACATTGGTGATCGTCCACACCACCATGCGCGCTCCCTTCGGGAGCTTCAGCGGCTTGCGCTTTGTGATGGCGGAATAGTCAAGACGGTCGTTCGGCAACATGCCGACGCTGGGCTTCGGGAAATTCATACGCGACATCCTTCCACTGATCGGTGCTATGCGGCAGCTTCGATCTTGGCGATGCCGCGGTACCAGTCGAGAATCTGCTCGCCGTTCCAGTGCAGCACGCCGTCGTGCTTGTTCACGTAGTCGTAGATCTGCTCGAGATATTTGATCCGGTGCGGCTGGCCGCTGATGTAGGGGTGGATCGCGAGCGTGCAGAATTTCGCGCGCCTGGCGCTCTCGGCATAGAGGCGGTCGAACTGGTCCTTCACCAGTTGCAGCAGATAGTCGCTGTTATGATGCTGGATGATCATCACCGGAATGTCGTTGCATTCGATGGTGTAGGGCAGGGTGACCAGCGGGCCCTTGGTGGTTTTGATGACCGTCGGCTCGTCGTCATATACCCAGTCGCCTATATATTTCACGCCCGCGGCAGCGAGCAGATCGGGCGTCTCCAGCGTCTGGGTGAGGCCGGGCCCGAGCCAGCCGACCGGCCGTTTGCCGCAGAACTTTTCCATGATGTCCATGGTGCGGTTGATCATGCCGGCCTGATCGGTCTCCTTGTGGATCGGCCCCTGCTCATAGGCATGGCCCATGAATTCCCAGCCGGCGTCACGCGCTTCCCTGGCGACGCGCGGATAATCCTCGCAGATGCGGGCATTGGCGGCCAAAGTCGGCCGGATGCCGAGCTTCTTGTACAGCTCGAAGAAGCGCCAGCAGCCAACCCGCATGCCGTACTCGTGGAATCCCCAATGCACGACGTCGGGCATCAGCGGCACGCCGGTCGGCGCCGGCAGCAATTGCCGCGCCATCGGCTTGCCGATGTCCCAGACCTCGTAGTTGACGATGGTCCAGAACACGATGCGCGCATTGCCCGGCAGCTTGAGCGGCGGCCGGTCCACGATCGCGGAATACTCGGAGCGCTCGCGGGGAATCATTGGGTTGGCCATGCAAACTTCCTTTCGAGTCATTCCGGGTCCGCGCCTTCGGCGCGTCCCGGAATGACACTACTGTGTCACGCCGTCGCGGCCACGCGCAACCCGACCAGTCGTTCCAGCGTGGCGGTGTCCTTCAGCAGTTGCGGCGACGGCGCGCGATGCGCGACGGCGCCGCGCTCCAGCACGATCGCTTCGGCGGTCAATTCCAGCGCGATATCGGTGTGCTGCTCAACCAGGATGATGGCAATCTTTCGGTCCGACAGCATCAGCTTCATCGCGGCGGTCAGCTCGTCCACGATCACGGGAGCCAGGCCCTCGAACGGCTCATCCAGCAGCATCAGTGCCGGATTGGTCATCAGCGCGCGCGCGATTGCCAGCATCTGCTGCTCGCCACCCGAGAGCTGGTTGCCCATGTTGGTGCGGCGCTCGGCGAGCCGCGGAAACATCCTGAAGACCGCGTCGAGATCCCACGGTCCAGGCCGCGACGCCACGGTAAGATTCTCCTCGACCGAAAGCGACGGGAAGATCTCGCGTTCCTGCGCCACCCAGCCGATGCCGTTGGTCGCCCGGCGGTTGGGCGGAGCGCGCGAAATGTCCTGCCCGCGCCACCTGATGCTGCCGCCGCGCAGTTGCGTGTAACCCATGATCGTCAGCAGCAGTGTCGACTTGCCGACGCCGTTGCGGCCGAGCACGGCGAGACTGCCGTGTTCGGGCAAATCAAGTGAAATGCCATGCAGCACCACGGCATCGCCGTAGCCGGCGGTCACGTTGTCGAGCTTGAGAAGCCATTCAGCCATGTTTGCGCTTGCCCAGGTAGACTTCGCGGACGCCCGGATCGGCCGAGATTTCGGCCGGTGTGCCTTCGGTAAAGATCACGCCGCCGACCAGCACGATAATGTGGCTGGCAAAGCGGAACACGACATGCATGTCGTGCTCGATGAACAGAAGCGTCAGGTCGTCCGATAGTCCTGCAACGGCCTCGAATACCTCGCCGCTTTCTTCCGGCGGCACGCCCGCGGCGGGCTCGTCGAGCAGCAGGACTTTCGGCCGGGTTGCGAGCGCCAGCGCAATCTCGAGCAGACGCTGACGTCCATACGGCAACTCGCGTGTGACCTGATAGCAGGAATCGCCCAGCTTCAGCTTGCGCAGGATGTCGTAGGCCTCGTCGATTGTTTCGCCGTGCGCGCCGACGCCCCGCCAGAACCGCCCGGCCTGCCCGCGGCGCTCGGCAACCGCGAGCGTGACCGCTTCGAGCGCATTGAGACCGGCAAACAGCGTGTTGATCTGGAACGTACGCGCCAGGCCGCGCCGTACCCGCTCCTGCGGTCCGAGCGCGGTGATATCGTCGCCGGCAAGGAAAATCTGCCCGGCGTTCGGCGCCAGCATGCCCGTCATCAGATTGATCAAGGTAGTTTTGCCGGCGCCGTTCGGTCCGATGAGAGCGTAACGTGCGCCGACCGGAAGATTGATCGCGATGTCACGTGCGACCGGCAGCGAGCCGAAAGCCTTGGACAGGCCGCGCGTGGACAGAGCGATCGTCCCTTTCGCCGATTGCACGGGGACGTTCATTTGCCTCTCCACCGCGCGTAAAAATGAGACAGCCCGCCGAGTATGCCGTTCGGAAGCACCATGACGACCGCCACCAGCAGCACGCCGATCCAGAAGTACCAGTATTGCGGCGCGATGCCTGAAAACTGGTCGCGCGCGACCATGAAGATAATGGCGCCGATCAGGCCGCCATAGAGGCGGCCGGCGCCGCCGAGCACCAGCATCACCAGCACGTCGGCGGAGCGCTGGAAGCTGATCGATTCAAGCGAGACGCTCTCGGTCGTCTGCGTCAGCAGCGCGCCGGCGAGGCCCGCCATGGCTGCGGCAATCGTGTAGGCCTTGCGGATGTGGGCGAGGCTGTCGGCACCGATCGCGGGCATGCGCACCCAGTTTTCGCGAATGCCGCGAAGCGCAAGCCCGAACGGCGAATTGATCAGGCGCCGCGCGCCCAGGAAAACCAGGAAGAGAACGGCCAGCGAATAGGTGTAGGCGGTGTATCCGTAGAGATCGAACTTGAACAGGCCGAGCACCGGCCACATCGACACGCCCTGCAGGCCGTCGCTGCCGCCCGTGAGCCAATGCGCGCGGTTTGCGGCCTCGAAGGCGAGCAGGCCAAGTCCGAGCGTGATCATGATCAGCGTGAAATGCCGGAAGCGTGCAATCACGAAGCTCACGGCAAAGCCGACAAGACCCGCGATTGCCGTGGCAAAGACCAGTCCTGTCAGCGGTTCGCCCCAGCCATACTTTGAGAGCAATCCCGCCGAATAGGCGCCGATCCCGAAAAAGGCGGCGTGACCGAGTGAAACAATCCCCGCATAGCCCAGAATAAGGTCGAGCGAGAGCGCGAACAGCGCCGTGATGGCGATCTGGCTTGCCAGTGACAGGTAGTCGGGAAACAGCACGAAGGGCAGAAGCGTCGCCAGCCAGAACGCGACCTCGAGCGGATGCCAGCGGTTTTGCGCCTGCAGATAGGCTTGTGGGGTCATTGTTGCGGTTTTCGCCATCATTGGTTGGCCCACCGCATGTTTCGCTGAGTTGTCATGGCCGGGCTTGTCCCGGCCATCCACGTCTTGCTTTCCAAACGGCGTGGATGTCCGGCATAAAGCCGGGCATGACGATCGAGAGGTCGGTTTGCCCTGTTCAATCGCGCGCATGACACCGAGGCTGCGACGTAGCACTGAGCGGATTTTGCTGCACCCGCGCCCCGCATCTCACCGCCTCCCGAACAGGCCGGCGGGACGCCACATCAGCACCACCACCATGACGAGGTAGATCAGGAAGGCGCCGAGCTCGGGCGCGTAATATTTGCCCGCGACGTCGCTGACGCCGATCAGCATCGCCGCGGCGAACGAGCCTGCGATCGAGCCGAGCCCGCCGACCGAAACAATGATCAGCACATAGACGAGATAAGTGAAGGCGAAGTTCGGATCGAGGCCGACGATCTCGATGGCAAGCGCGCCGCCGAGGCCGGCGAGGCCGGAGCCGAGCGCGAAGGTCGCTGCGAACGTGCGGTCGACATCGATGCCGAGGCCGCGCGCCATGCGTTGATTGTCCACGGCCGCGCGCACCTGCGCGCCGAAGCGGGTGTATTCGAGGCCGGCGACGAGGAGCACCGTTACCACGAGCGCGGTGCCGACCAGGAACAGCCGGTATTTGCCAAGCCCGAGGCCGAGAAAACTGACGCCGCCGCGCAGCAGCGCCGGCGTTTCGACCGGCTGCTGCGTGGTTCCGAAAATGTAGGCGGCGACCGCCACCGAGATGAAGGCAAGGCCGATCGTCAGCAGCACCTGATCAAGGTCGCTCGAGCGGTAGAGCCGGCGGTAGAGCGTGCGCTCGAGGACGACGCTGACCAGCGCGGCGGCAAGAAATGCCAAAGGCAGAGTGGCCAGGAACGGCCAGTGAAAATCGTTGACAAGCGTGATCGAAACGTAGCCGCCGAGCATCGCAAACGCGCAATGGGCGAGGTTGACGAAGTTCATCAGGCCGAGCGTCACCGACAGGCCGACCGACAGCACGAACAGCAACATGCCGTAGGCAATGCCATCAAACAGGACGCCGAAGACGGGAGGCAGCATGGCGGCGGTGACCTTTGCTCAACCAATGCGGAGAGTTCGCTTTGTCATTCCGGGGCGCGAGCATAGCGAGCGAACCCGGAACCCAGAAACATGCGAAGCCAATGTCCACTTCTGGATTCCGGGTCCGACGCCATAAGCGCGTTTACGCGCGTCTTCGACGCGCTATGGCGTCGTCCCGGAATGACATTTGAATATAGCGAATGGGACGACCTCACGGTCGCCCCATTTGATCAGGCGTTGTGTGAGCGCCCGCCTACTTGTGCGTCGGGTCTTTCACGTTCGGGATCGTCTCGAACTCGACATTGACGATGTGATTGCCGACTTTTTCCACCCGGCGGATGTACACGTTCTGAACGATGTCGCGGGTTGCCGGATCGATCGAGATCGGGCCGCGCGGGCTCTCCCACTTCATCCCCTTGGCGGCGGCGATGAGGGCGGCGCCGTCGGTCTTGCCGCCGGTCTTCTTGAGCGTCTCATATATGAGATGCATGCCGTCATAACCTCCGACCGCGAAGAAGTCGGGGTTGCGCTTGTACTCGGCGTTGAAAGCCTTCACGAAGTCGGCGTTCATCTTCGACTTGTGATTGTAGTCGTAGTGCCACGCGCTGATACGGCCGAGCGCGAGATCGCCGAGGCTCTTGATGGCCGTCTCATCGACCGGCTCGCCGGTGCTCAGGATCTTGATCTTCTTTGGATCCATGCCGCGTTCGGCGAACGCCTTGCCGAGAGCCGCCGGCTGTGCGCCGCCCGGGATGAACACGAAGATCGATTCCGGATTGAGATCCTTGGCGCGCTGGACGAATGCCGAAAAGTCGGGATTGGCGATCGGCATGCGCACCGATCCGATCACCTCGCCGCCGGCCGCCTTGAATGCTTTCTGGAATGCCGCCTCGGCATCAAGGCCGGGGCCGTAGTCGGTGACCATGGTGTAGACTTTCTTCACCCCGCCCTTCTTGACCGCCCAGGTGCCGAGCGTGTCACCGATCATCGGCAAGGTCAGCGAGACGCGGGCGATGTACGGTGATTTCTCGGTAATGACCGCCGTCGCCGCGTTCATGACGACCATGAACTTCTTGGCTTCGTCGGCAACGCTCGCGGCACCGAGCGCTTCGGGCGTCAACGCAAACCCGGCCAGGATATCGGCCTTGTCGCGGACGACGAGCTCCTGTGCGAGACGTTTGGAGACGTCGGGGTTCGGACCGCCGGTATCCTTGCGGATGATCTCGATCTTCTTGCCGGCGACCGTCTCGCCCATCCGCTTCAGGTAGAGCTTGACGCCGGCATCGATCTGGGTGGCGGTGTCGGCGACCGGCCCGGAATAGGGAAGAATCAGCCCGATCTTGATGGTTCCTTGAGCATGTGCGCCGGGCGCGGCCAGGACCGAGCCAATGATTGCGCAACAGGCGAGCAGCCAACGCCGCATTTTTTCCTCCCAAGCTTTTGTTCGTTATGGATTTTTCGGCAACGTAGCGGCCGGCAAGGGCAACGTCAATTTACCGCGCGATCGTTGCAGCGCGGCTGGGCCGGCGGGCGCGGCGCAAGGTAGTGGGCAACACGGTGGGACGTTGCGAAA
>DASSRJ010000109.1:0-16949 GCA_035701845.1 Pseudolabrys sp.
GCGAAGATCGTTATGGTGCGCCCCGAAACCGCGGCCCCCTGCTGCACATAAGTCAAGGATCATCATCGTGAAGGTCATCGCTTCTTCGCTCCGCAAAGGCAATATCGTGGATATCGACGGCAGGCTCTATGTCGTCCTGACTGCGGAAAATTTTCATCCCGGCAAGGGCACCCCGACGACTCAGGTCGATATGCGCCGGATTTCGGACGGCGTGAAGACGTCGCAGCGCTACAAGACCACCGACCAGGTCGAGCGTGCCCATGTCGAGGACCACGAATTCAGCTACCTCTACCAGGACGGCGACGGCTTTCACTTCATGAATCAGGAGACCTTCGACCAGGTCCAGGTGCCCGCCGATGTCATCGGAGACCAATCCGTCTATCTGCAGGAAGGCATGGTGGTGAACCTCAGCGTGCACGAGGGTGTGCCGGTCGCGATCGAGCTCCCGCAAAAAGTGACGCTCGAAATCGTCGACACCGAGCCGGTCGTCAAGGGACAAACCGCATCCGGCTCATTCAAGCCTGCCAAGCTGTCGAACGGTGTGCGCACAATGGTGCCGACACATATCACCGTCGGCACGCGAGTCGTCGTGAATACCACCGACGGGTCCTACGTCGAGCGCGCCAAGGACTAGACGCGGACGCTCGCGCGCACCTCTTTCGGAAAGA
Organism: Pseudolabrys sp.; assembly: GCA_035701845.1. Taxonomy (GTDB): domain Bacteria; phylum Pseudomonadota; class Alphaproteobacteria; order Rhizobiales; family Xanthobacteraceae; genus Pseudolabrys. The sequence continues at coordinate 669 of DASSRJ010000109.1, forward strand.
GATCGTCGGGCGCAAGCTGTTTCGCCGTGATGCCCTGTGCATGGGCGAAGCGGCAGAATGCTTCGAGCGTCTTCCGGTTTGCCTCAATACCATAGGGAAACGGATCATCGCCAAAATTCCTGCCCCATTCGCCGCTGATCGCAGCGGACCAGGGCACCGGAATGCGCGACGCCGTCAAATCCCGCACGCGTTCAAGGCTTCGTTGCTTGGATTCATCGAAGGCCTTGAACAGGTTCATTGCCACCCACGGATGGCGCTCGAATACGGCGCGGCGCATCGCGATCACATGCATGATCGGAAAGATGCCGGTCGCTGCGTGGTAGCGCGCCTCCTCGTTGCGGTAGTCCGGATAGAGCCGCACGATCTTTCCGCCGCCCCGCTCAAACGCGTCGGGCACGCGGGCAGAAATCGCCGCATCGATTTCCCCCGAGAGCAGCATTGCGGAAATGCTGGTGTCGCGCCGCTGCTGATATTGAATCCCGGCCGGAAGTCTGAACTCGACCTTCTCCTCGCGTCCCGCCTCGTTCATGCCGGCCTGCACCCAATGAATCCTGCGCAGGTCGACGCCGGCCGTTTCCGCCAGGAAGCCGCGCGCGTACATGCCGGCGGTCTGCGCCCACTCCGGAATACCGACGCGCTTTCCCTCGAGATCCCTGGGCGTGGTGATGCCGCGGTCGGCGCGCACGTAAAATGCCGAGTGCCGGAAGACGCGCGACGGGAAAACCGGGATTCCGACGAAGGGCGAGTTGCCCTGGGAAGCGAAGCCGATGAACTTGCCGAAGGACATTTCCGAGATGTCCCACTCGCGGTTTTTAATAAACCTGTAGAAAACTTCCTCGACCGGAAGCACGAAGGCCGTCAGGGTCATGCCCTCGGGGCGGACCACCCCGTTCACGAGATCGCGCACGTGGTCGTAGTCGGTCGTAGCCAGCGTCAGATGCAGGCGCGCGGTACCGCCACTTTCGATCAACTCCGGCTCGCGATCCGCGCTCGAGGCCGGAGTCAGATTGGCTTCACGCACCGTCATCCCACGCATCTCCCGTCTTGTTCCGTCTTGTTGTCCCGTCTGTTGTCCCGTCTTGGACGTACCGATTGGGCATTTGCGCCGCACCCTACACCCGAATGCAGCCCTTGTATGCCGCAGTTCGATGCCTTTTACTCCCGCTGCCGATGTTAACCCCGGGTTGACGGGGCGGAGCGAGGGAAGCGGATTGAAGCGTGCCATTCTCGCTGGCCTTGCACTGCTGATCGCCGGTGCCGCGCCAGCCCAGGAGATGAAGAGCCCGCATATCTCGGTCGCAACGGTCGACTGGGATGCCGCGGCCGCGAGTATTGCCGACAGACCGGCGGGCACGCCCGCCGAGGCTTTCGCCAGGCTCAACGCAGCTGCCGGCATCAGCTTCCCGGGAATTGCCGACAGCTCCGTGCCTGTATTCCTGCCTTACGACGTCGACGCCTTCATCAAGGAGCGCGCCGCCAATCCCGAACCTGCGCCCGAAAAGGCCGTCGAGAACGCCGATCGCTTCATGCGGTCGGGATTCCGGCCGACAAAATTTTTCGTAACCGGGCCGGCCGGCTATGATTCCGCCTTCGCACTCACCCTCTCCGATGTTCGGGAGCTTTCCGATATCCGTTACGCCGATCCGGTCTACGTCCTGCTCTCCGGCCTCGCCATGACTTACGAGCTCGACGGCCCGCCGTTACCCGACGGCGAGCTCGTGAAGTCACTGCAGGACGAATATCCCGGCATCCGCCGTTATCTGCACGAATCCTACATCCGCTACAGCTTCGAGCGCTTCGGGGTGACCTATGTCGCGGCGATCTATTGCCTGGATACGCGGCCACGCAGAAAAATTCTGACATGCAGGCAGGCCGATCGTGTCATGGATCGCTTTCTGCGCGCGCTCAAGCTCGCGGGTGGAAAGCCTTTGGATACGCCGCCCGTTAACAAAGCGCTCGAGCTCGATCGCCCCGCGGACGTGTCCAGGGATTTCACATATTTCAGCCCGGGCTTTCTTATTCCCAATTCCGGACTGAAAAAGGACATCGGCGGCCGCGGCGATTACACGGTCTATGCACGCCTGCGTTTTCCGCTCAGGAACGCTCCGGCTTTCGCAAATTCACAGTCGTTCAACAACTGGGGCGACTGCGATTTCACCGGCCGCTCGGTGCGCCCGCGCCGCAAGGACCAGCCCTACGCGTGCAAAGTGAACGGTAGGCCGCTGGTCTTTAATGAGGCCGCGCCCGGCAACTACTCCTATCCGTGGCGCGACAACTTCTGTGAACACCGGCGCTATTTCGTCGGCCAGTGCCCCGGAGGCGAAGGCCACCAGGGCCAGGACATCCGCCCCAGCTCCTGCACGCTGTTCAATGAAGGCGCCGACCGCTGTCAGCCTTATCAGCACGACGTGGTGGCGGCGCATGACGGCTTCATTCTGCGCGCACGCAAGCAGGAAGCCGTCTACCTGTTCATCAATACGCCGGCGATGCATGTGCGCGTGCGCTACATGCACATGAACCCGAACCAGCTCGATGCCGATGGCATCGTCAGCGGCAAGCTCGTGCGCGAAGGCGATATCATCGGCAAGGTCGGCAACTACAACCGCACGGAACGCGGGACCACCTATCACCTGCATTTCGACATGCAGGTCCCGACCAAAGCCGGCTGGGTCTTTGTCAATCCCTACATGACGCTTGTGGCCGCTTACGAGAGATTGATCGGCGCACGAGGGACGGAGATCAGGGACGGCGATCAGGTTCCGGCCATCGCCGGCGTGCCGCCCGTGATCATGAACCCTTCCGATCAGCCATCAGCTGCGGACGTTCCGATTGTGCAGACGCATGCGTCCGCCAATGCAAGCGGCAAGCCGCAAAAGGCAAAAGAGAAGCCGCACAAGAAACGTAAGCAGGTTCGAAAACGGCATAAGCGTGACGACGGCTAGCGACATACTGCCGATTGTGCGGGCCTGACCCGCCCTTACAATGTCGACATGGCGCGAATCTTCCCTTCTTCCCTTTCTGTCGAAAGCTTCAGCCGCCGGTCGTTTCTGCTGAACGCGACCGCTTTTGCGGCAAGTCTCTCCGCGAACGGCGCCGCCGTCGCGACGCAATCGCCGGCATTCGCGCGCTGGGTCGCAAATTTTCGCCCGCGCGCCCTCAACCGCGGAATTTCAGAACAGACCTATGACCGCGTGATGGGCAATGTGACGCCGGATACAAGCGTCTACGCGCAATTCAGTGCGCAACCCGAAGTCACCGAATTGATGTGGCAATACATCAACCGGCGCTGCTCGGAGTGGCGCGTTATCACCGGCAAAGAGCGTGCGAGGCAATACGCCGGGCTGCTTGCACGCGTCGAAAAGGACTACGGCGTCGACCGTTACATTGTACTCGGGCTCTGGGGTATGGAGTCGTCATTCGGCGATGTCATGACCAACCCGAAATACATGCGGCCGATCATCCCCGCGCTCGCCGCGCTGGCCTGGGGCGAGCCGCGGCGCCGTAAATACTGGGAAGCCGAGCTGCTCAACGCGCTCACCATCGTCGACCGCGGCTGGGCCAGGCCTGAAGAGATGGTCGGCTCATGGGCGGGCGCGATGGGTCACACGCAGTGGATGCCGGAGGTCTGGTTGAATATGGGCGTCGACTATGACCGCGACGGGCGCGCCTCGCCTTTCGGCAAGCCCGACGACGCATTCGCCGGCACGGCGCGTTACCTGGTCGAGCGGGGCAACTACCGGCGCGGCGAAACCTGGGGCTGCGAGGTGAAGGTACCCGCGGGTCACACCCGCCTCGCAAACAACCGGACCATGCGCCCTTACGCGAAATGGCACGATCTGGGCGTGCGTCGCGCCGACGGCGCGGCGTTTGCCCGGCCGGGCGACCATGTGAAGCTCTGGATTCCGGTCGCCGGCGGGCCGGCATTCCTGGTCGGGCAGAATTTCAATGCGGTCTATTCGTACAATCCATCCCGCAGCTACACGCTCGCGCTGTGCCATCTCGGCGATCTGATCCGGGGCGATCCGCCGTTCCGCCAGCAGTTCCCCGGCGGAGAGCGCGCGCCGACCCTGAACGAGGTCAAGGAAATCCAGCGCCGGCTCAACGAGCACGGCTTCAGGAACGACGTCGACGGCCGTACCGGCAGCGATACCGTGCGGGCGATCGTCGCCTTCCAGAAGAAGGCCGGGATGGAGCCCGATGGCTACGCAGGCCTGAAATTGCTGGCCCGATTGCGTCAGGGCCCGTAATCCGGTTGGATGCCCGCTGATCCGCCCCAATCGCAGCAAAAGGGCGGCAGAGGGGCGGACCATACGTGTCGAGCAACCGAAACGAGCCCGTTAAAAAGCGGCCGAGCGGGGCTGCTGGCCTGGCGTCCTTTGATCGCCCGGTCCCTGCGGGCGTCAATGCCGCGGGCTTCGGCAGCGACGTTGTGGCCGATGCTCTGCGCGCGACCGACATTCCGTATATCGCGCTCAATCCCGGCGCCAGCTATCGCGGGCTGCATGACAGCCTCGTCAACTTTCTCGGCAACGAGCGGCCGCAGATGCTGCTCTGTCTGCACGAGGAGAGCGCAGTCGCGATCGCCCACGGCTATGCCAAGGTCACCGGCAAGGCAATGGCGGCGGCCGTGCATTCGAACGTCGGCCTGATGCACGCAAGCATGGCGATCTTCAACGCCTGGTGCGACCGCATGCCGATGGTGATTTTGGGCGCGACCGGCCCCGTCGATGCGGTCAAGCGCCGGCCATGGATCGACTGGATCCATACGGCGCGGGATCAAGGTGCTCTCGTTCGCGGCTACACGAAGTGGGATGACCAGCCGGCATCGCCCACTGCTGCGCGCGAGGCCGTGCTGCGCGCGAACTGGATTGCGAACACCGCACCGCGCGGCCCGACCTACGTCAATCTCGATGCCGAAATGCAGGAGAGCAAGCTGCCGGACGCCGTGCCGGCAATCGACACCAGGCGCTTCATGCCGCCGGTCGCGGGCGCCGCGCCCGCGGCGGCAATCAGGCAGGCGGCCGATCTGCTGCGCAGCGCAAAGCAGCCGGTGATCCTCGCGGGTAGAACTTCGCGCGATATCGAGGCCTGGAACAGGCGCGTCGCCCTCGCCGAGCGCTTGAACGCGCGCGTTGTCACTGATCTCAAGATCGCCGCATCGTTTCCGACGTCACATTATCTCCATGCCGGTGCACCCGGTGGCACGGTGCTCGCTCCCGAAGCGGCGGACGCAATCCGCGCAGCTGACGTTATTCTCAGCCTCGACTGGCTCGATCCGGCTGGCACGTTCAAGGCCGTCGGCAATGTCGCCGCCGGGGTCATCCAGGTGTCTGTCGATCATCACCTGCACAACGGCTGGAGCATGGACTATCAGGGCCTGCCGCCGGTCGATGTCTTCATCGACTGCGAACCCGATGTGGCGGTGCCGCCGCTGCTGGACGCGCTTGGGCCGGGACCCGCGCGCGCAGCTCCGGGGCGGGCGAAGGCGTTTCCCAGGCCGACAGGAGACGGGCTGACGGTCGATCACCTCGCGACCGCGCTGCGCGAGGCGGTCGGCAGCCGGCCGGCCAGCCTCACCCACGTCTCGCTCTCGTGGAACGGCGCGACCTGGGCCTTCGATCATCCGCTCGACTATCTCGGCTCCGATGGTGGCGGCGGTGTCGGCGGCGGTCCGGGCATTTCAGTCGGCGCGGCGCTGGCGTTGAAAGACAGCGGCCGCCTTGCGGTCGCGGTCTGCGGCGACGGCGATTTCCTGATGGGCGTGACGGCGCTCTGGACGGCGGCGCATTACCGCATTCCGCTGCTGATTGTCGTCGCCAATAATCGCTCTTTCTTCAATGATGAGCTGCATCAGGAACGTGTCGCCCGCATGCGCAATCGTCCAGTCGAGAATCGCTGGGTCGGGCAACGCATTTCCGACCCCGACATCGATCTCGCCGCCATGGCCCGCGCGCAGGGCGCGCAGGGCTTCGGCCCCGTGAACACAATCGCCGACCTTGCATCCACCCTCGCGAAAGCAATTGCATCGGTCGAGGCCGGCGCGGTTGCCGTCGTCGACGTCCGCGTCGAGCCCGGCTACACCGCTGCTACGACCGCAGCGATGACGCGCAAGAACGAGTAACGCGGTCATGCCGTCAAACGCATCAGCCAATGACGCCATCCTGGTGGCGGACGATATCGTTGTGCAGTTCGCGACGCCCGAGGGACCGATTACGGCCGTCGACAACGTGTCGCTCAGGGCCATGCCGGGGGAATTCCTTTCAATCATCGGACCGTCCGGCTGCGGCAAGTCCACTTTGTTCAATGTGATCGGCGGCCTGCTCGGCGAGCACCAGGGCGTCGTCACCGTCGCGGGTGAGACAATCTCGGGACCGCACAAATCGATCGGCATGGTGTTCCAGGAGGAATCGACATTTCCCTGGCGGACCGTGACCGACAATGTCGGCTTCCCGCTCGAGCTGGTCGGAATGCCGAAGGCGCAGCGCATCGAACGCGCCCGTCACTTCATCAAGATGGTCGGGCTCGACGGCTTCGAAAATCGCTATCCGGGCGAATTGTCGGGCGGCATGCGGCAGCGCGTATCGCTTGCCCGCACGCTCGCCTCCGAGCCGAAAATCCTGCTGATGGATGAGCCGTTCGCCGCGCTCGACGAGCAGACGCGGCTCCTTTTGGGCGACAAGGTGCTGCAGATCCAGCAGCAGCTGAAGCAAACGACGCTGCTGATCACGCACAACATCACCGAAGCGGTGCAGATGTCCGACCGTATCCTGGTGATGACCTACCGACCCGGCAAGGTGAAGCGCATGGTCGATATCAGGTTGCCGCGGCCGCGCACCTCGGAAATCGTCGGCAGCGAGGCTTTCGGGCGCTATGTCGCCGAGATCTGGAACGATCTGCGCGAAGAGGCGAGCCGCGGCATGCGCGACGAGGAAAAGCACGCGCTCGAGCACCAGGGCATGGCGTCATGACCGCTGCGACGTTTCAACGGCGATCGCCGCGCAGTCTCGCGCCGACATTTGTCGGTGTCGCGACCCTTGTTGTCACCCTTCTGATTGTCGAGCTTCTGATTCAACTCAATTTCATCAGCCGTTTCATCGTGCCGCCGCCCTCCGAGATTATCGCCAGTTTCGGGCGCGTGATCGTCGAGGAGCACGTGATACGCCGGTTTTTCCTGACACTCGGCGAATGCCTGACGGCCGGCGTCATGCTCACGGTGTTCGGCATCGCCGGCGGCGTCCTGATGCATCGCATCAGGCTCCTGCAGCAGGCCTGTGAAACCTGGGTCGCCGCCATGGCAGCGGCGCCGCTGGTGCTGGCCTATCCGCTGTTCATGGTGATCTTCGGCCGCAATGCCTGGACCATCATCATGATGGGATTTTTTGCGGCGCTGCCACCCGTCATCCTGAAGACGATCGAGGGCATGTCGAACACGCGCAAGGTGCTGGTCAATGTCGGGCGCAGCTTCAACCTGACGCCGGCCCAGCAGTTCTGGAAGATCATGTTTCCGGCGGCGCTGCCGACGATCTTCGTCGGCGTGCGCCTGGGGCTCATCTTCGCACTGATCAATATTGTCGGCGTCGAGTTCCTCATCAATTACGGCGGCCTCGGGCAACTCATCAACGACCTGGCCGAGCGCTACGACCTTGCCGGCACCTATGCGGCGATCTGTTTCGTGATCCTTGTGAGCGTGTTGTTTTTCATGGCTCTGGAAAAGGCCGAGCGATGGCTACGACCGATCGACTGACCCAATCTGCCGTAAGCGAGCCGCTGGTCAGCCCGGTCACGCTCCTGCGGGTTGCGATCATCCTCGCCGTGCTCGCAATTTGGGAGTTTCTCGCCCACTCCGGCCTGCTCTATCGCGACGTGGTGCCTTCGCTCTTTGCGATCGGCAAAGCGCTCTACGAGCTGCTCTCGCACGGCGATTATTATTTCAACCTCGGGGTCACCGCGGCCGAAATCGGGGCGGCACTTCTGATCGGCGGAATTTCGGGGCTCGCGGTCGGCATCCTGCTTGGCGCCAACCGCTTCCTGTCAAAAGCATTCGAGGCCTATCTTTATTATCTCGGCCCCACCCCGAAGATCATCTTCTTCCCGATCATGATCATGTGGTTCGGGGTGGGCCCCGGCTCCAAGATCGCCCTCGGCACCCTCTCCTGCTTCTTTCCCGTCGCGCTTTCGGTCGCGGCCGGCATGCGGCAGATCGACAAGGTGCTGATCCGCGTCGGCAGGAGCTTCCGCGCCTCGACGTGGCAGATGATTGCGAAAATCTACCTGCCGGCCATGCGGCATCCGATCATCAACGGCGTCAGGCTGGGGCTCGGCGTTGCGCTGATCGGCACCTTGCTGGCCGAAACCAAGTTGTCGAACAAGGGGATCGGCTTTCTGATCATCAATGCCTACAGCACCTTCGACATGCCACGCATGTATGCCATGCTGATCGTCCTGTTCGTGCTGGCGATCGGCGCCAATGCGCTGGTAGGCCGTCTCGGCGGACTCGAGAGCATCAAAAGAAACTGACATTCAGGCAAAACGGGAGCGACGCATGAAACATGTGGTTGGACCTGCCGCCGCAGCGATCGCCATCGCGACGCACTTGGCGACGCTCACGGCGCCGGCTGCGGCCGAAGACCTGGTGAAAATGACCATCGGCCAGCGCGGCAACTGGGACACCGCGATTACGCATCTGGGCGACAAGGCCGGCATCTTCAGGAAGCACGGCCTGCAGCTCGAGATGATCTACACCTCGGGCAGCGGCGAGACCCTGCAGCCTGTGATCTCGGGAAGCGTCGATCTCGGCCTGGCCGTCGGGACGCTCGGCGCCATGGCGGCCTATGCGAAAGGCGCGCCGGTTCGCATCATCGGAGCGGAAGCAACGGGCGCTGCTGATTACTGGTATGCCAAGAACCCGGCGATCAAGACCCTGAAGGATACCAACGGGCACACAATCGCCTATTCGACGAACGGCTCCTCCACCAACAGCGTGGTGCGCGCATTCATCGACGAATTCAAGCTGACCGCCAGGCCGCAGGCCACAGGTAATCCGAGCGCGACGCTGACCGCCGTGATGACCGATCAGGTCGACGTCGGCTGGGCCGCCCCGCCGTTCGGACTCAGGGAAATGGACGAAGGCAAGATCCATCTGGTGGCCCGCGCGACCGATGCCGCGCTGGTGCGCGGCCAGACGATCCGCGTGCTCGTTGCCAATGCCGACGCGCTGGTGAAGCGCAAGGCGGTCATCGAGCGCTTCATGAAGGCCTACCGCGAGAGCATCGACTATATCTACTCGTCAAATCCGCAGGTGCTGAAAGACTACGCCGAGTTCGCGAGAATCACCGAGCCCCTGGCGAAGCGCGTGCGCGACGAGTTCTTCCCCAAGAGCCTGGTCAATCCCGATCAGATCCACGGCCTCGATACATTGATCCCGGAGGCAGTGAACCTGAAGTTCATTCCCGCTCCGCTCACCAAAGCGCAGATCGCGGAGCTGATCCAGATTTCGCCGCGCAGGTAACAGGTGCTGCCATGACCACTGCCGTTTCCCCGCAGGCTGCTTCCGCGCAAGCGGTCGTATTGCCGAAAAATCGCGGCGCCTATTACGGCGGCGCCTGGCACGAGCCGAAGGCGGGGCGCTTCATCGACACGATCAGCCCCGGCACCGGACAGTCGCTCGGCAAGGTCGCCGACTCCGGCGCTGACGATATCGACGCGGCGGTGGCCACGGCGAAAACGGCATTTGTTGAATGGCGGCGCGTGCTGCCGCTCGAGCGGGCGAAGATCCTGCGCCGGATTGCCGAAATCCTGCGTCAGAACGCCAATGAACTGGCAATGATCGATGCCGCCGACTGCGGCAATCCTGTCAGGGAAATGGTCAGCGACGCAATGATTGCCGCGGCGCAGATGGAATTCTTCGCGGGCTTTGTCACCGAAATGAAGGGCGCCTCGATCCCGATGGGTCCGGACGTCGTCAACTTCTCCGTCCGCGAACCCCTGGGCGTGGTGGGTCGCATCATTCCGTTCAACCATCCATTCATGTTCTGCGCGGGCAAGTCGGCGGCCCCGCTCGCCGCCGGAAACACGGTGGTCGTGAAACCGCCGGAGCAGGCGCCGCTGTCATCGCTGCGCCTGGCCGAGCTGATCGGCGGCCTTCTTCCCCAGGGCGTTTTCAACGTGGTGCCGGGGGGACGCGAGGCCGGGCAAAGGCTCGCCAGCCACCCGGACGTCGCCATGATCGCGGCAGCCCAGGTGGAATTCTTCGCGGGCTTTGTCACCGAAATGAAGGGTGCCTCGATCCCGATGGGACCCGACGTCGTCAACTTCTCCGTGCGCGAGCCCCTGGGCGTGGTCGGCCGCATCATTCCGTTCAATCATCCGTTCATGTTCTGCGCCGGCAAATCGGCGGCTCCGCTCGCCGCCGGCAATACGGTGGTGGTGAAGCCCCCCGAACAGGCACCGCTGTCATCGCTGCGTCTGGCCGAGCTGATCGGAGGCCTGCTGCCGCCGGGCGTCTTCAATGTTGTCCCGGGCGGGCGCGAGGCCGGGCAAAGGCTCGCCAGCCACCCGGACGTCGCCATGATCGCACTGATCGGCAGCGTGCCGACCGGCCGCGCAGTCATGAAGGCGGCATCCGATACGGTCAAGCGGACAATGCTGGAGCTTGGCGGCAAGAATGCGCTGATCGCCTATGGCGATGCCGACCCGGACGACGTCGCCGGCGCCGTGATCGGCGGCATGAACTTCACCTGGTGCGGCCAGTCCTGCGGCTCGACCAGCCGCGCCTTCATCCACGAGGCGATCTACGACGCCGTGGTCGCGCGGGTGAAGGAGAAGATCAAATATTACAAGCCCGGGATTCCGACCGATCCCGCCACCACCATGGGCGCAATCGTGTCCAGGCAGCAGTTCGACCGGGTCATGAGTTTTATCGACTCGGCCAAAAGCGAAGGCGCGCAACTCATCAGCGGCGGCGGGCCTCCGGCGGATCCGGCTCTAAAAGGCGGCTTCTATATCGAGCCGACGGTGTTCGCCGTCACCGACAGGAACAGGATCGCGCGTGAGGAAATTTTCGGGCCTGTGCTCGGGGTCTTCAAATGGAGCGATGAGCGGAAAATGCTCGAAACGGTGAATTCGGTCGAGTACGGCCTCACCGCCTCGATCTGGACCAACGATCTCTCGACCGCGCACCGGACCGCGCTTGCGGTGCAGGCGGGCTATGTCTGGATCAACGAGGTGAGTAAGCACTTCCTCGGCGCGCCGTTCGGCGGCTTCAAGCAGTCCGGCCTCGGGCGCGAGGAATGCTTCGAGGAGATGCTCGCCTTCACGCAGGAAAAGAACATCCACGTGAAGCTGAAGCCGTCGAGAGCCCAGGCCGTGCTCTCATAAATCCGGCTTGTCGGGTGCGGCTGGCTGAACGTTCGCTTCCACCCCGATAGCGACCGAATTTTGCAGGGCAGCTAATTGATGCGACGGCCAATCGCGGACATGGCCAATCCCCTCAGTCCCCTTTTTTAGTCCTTGAGAATATGATGCGGCTATCCTCTACCAGTAAGTCACGTGCCGCGAGTTGCGGAACAGGTTGCGTTGCCACCACTTCGTGTCATCGCCGCGGTCCGTGTCCTTCCACATTAGGTTCGTGACCCCGTTGAAATGCCACAGATGGCAGCAGTGGCCGATTTCATGCATGAGAGTGCTGTTGTTGAGGCGCGGCCCGGTCGATTTAACGCCGTCCATGTCGATGACGAGATAGTCGGCCAGCGGCCCGATCGCGCATCCGTTTTTGCACTGGACATCCTCGACGACGAAGGCTGTGATTGGAAACTGTAGCGACGTCGGGATTGCCCCGACCCAGCCGGCGGTCTGTCCAGCATACCATTCGCCCTGCTCGAGGAACTCCTCGCCAAACAGGTCGGCGCCGCAGCAGCTCGGTTTGAGTGCAGCATCCGGAGCTACGCCGCCAAGAATTTGCGCATATTGCGCGGCATAGGGCCGAAGCTTCACGTTGAACCGTTCGCGCAGAATGCGCTCCGCCTGGTCGATCGAGGGTTGCAGGTCGCTTGGCTGGCACATCGGCACGATCGTCCCGTCGATGGGGTCGACTTTCTGCAATATGACGATGTGCAGAGTGAGTTTTTTCGGGGGCCAATTGAGGAAGCCGAAAAAGAAATCCCAGACGTTGACTCCCCACATGAAGACGGTCGCCGCAGCCTTCACGACCCATCGGACTGCGCCCTTTACGGCGCGCTTTATTGCTGACCACAAAGCTCCGGCCTCCTCCGAGCTGTGGAACGCCTGCGAATTATAATGGCTATTTCTAAAAGCTGGTCAGTTACCGGCTACCTTTGCCGTTATCAAAGCGATTGTGTTCGGGTGCGGCGCACAAGTTCATGTCTGCTTTGGCAGCCATAAGCACACATGAGCGCCGCAAGGCGGAGAATTTCAAAACCGGTTTTTTGCACGGCTTGTGTGAACTACATCACTTTGCGAACACCCGGCCCCTTTTTACCGTCACAATCCGGCTTCGGAAGGCTGACATGTCAGTCGCGTCATCCTACTCGGATTTCGATTACTCCCATCTACCGCTCCGGATGTACAATGCCGGCGAGGTCGTGTTCGCCCCTGGATCGAGTACAGCGCAACTGCTGTTTCTCAAGGAAGGCAGCGTCGCAGTCGTTATGCGCGGTATTCGGATTGCCGTAGTGGATGAGCCGGGCGCCGTGTTCGGCGAAATATCAGCTTTGTTAGATCTGCCCCACTCGGCCGAAGTGTTTGCCTTGGCACCATCACAATTTTACGTAGCCAATGCATCTCTGATTGGGCACAACGCGGCCGCACTCTTTTACGTTGCCGGCTTTTTGGCAATGCGCCTTCACGGCGCCAACGAGGGCTTGCGCGCATTATTGCACTCACACGGAGCCGGGCCACATGAGGAGGTGAAGGCACCCGCTTTCGGTCAATAGCAAACGTGCGCAATGCGAGTGCCTAGTGTCCGCTTCGGGCATTCGCTTCCGAAGTATCCGGCCTCGGCGGTGACCGATATCCGCTATGCCTCCAATAGCGACCGAATTTTGCGGGCAGCAAATTGATGCGACAGGCCAGACGCGAACATTTTATTCGCTATCGATATTTGAACGTCTCGCTAATTAGCCACATACTCGCAGTTCGGACATTCAAAAATCCGCTTATCGTGGCCGGGTACGTCAGGCTCGATCTGGGTAAGCCACATGCTTGCACCACATCTTGGACAAGTGGGCAGATGGAGCACCAACCTCGCGGCATCGAACGTTTCCGATTGCGACATTGCCTAGACTCCCGGCTGCAAAATTACCGAGGCGCGGCGCGCTTCGAAAAGCGCGTCGCGCAGACGTCTGGCTTAGAGCGGTGGAGATAAAGCGATGGCGAAGAGGAAGAGCCAGCTGATCAAGAACCCGCTCAATCCCAGGACTTGCTCCAGTGCTGTGCGTCTGTTCATGGTCACCTCGCGCTCAGTTCAAAGGAGCTCCTTCGTCATTCCTGCCTCGGCGACGAAATCGTCGTATTCCGAGCAGGCCGGCCTCCTTTTTCGTCAGCACCCGTTTGTAATGCGGAAGCGGCTTGCCGCCATTTTCGTCCAGGGTGCGCAGCGCATCCATGATGTCGTCCCACCGAACGACATTGCCCGAAGTGCTTACACGCAAATCCGGGGCCGCTTCGACCGCGCAGGCATCGGACGCCCATGACGCCAGAATGGCGCGCTTCTCGCTTAGCGTAAGATCAGGGTCCCGAACGACATCCATCGGGTGCGCAAAGGCACTGGCCGGATGCAGAAGAGCATCAAGCTCAAATTTGTCCTGTTTTTCCTTTCTGATTTCCTTCATGACCCTCCTCCATGACCGTCGGAGAGGTGGTCCCGACGGACCACCTCAGAACGTTGATGGCTTGAAGTCGTTTCAGGCGACTTTGGAATGCTCGATGGTGCGGACTTTGTCGCCCTTGCCAACGGCCTTGCCGGTCTGGATCTCGATGCGACGAGGCCTCATCGCTTCCGGTAGCTCTCGCTCCAGCTCGATCTGCAGTAAGCCGTCATCGAGTGAAGCGCTCTTTACGACCACGTAGTCGGCAAGATTAAACCGGCGCTCAAACGACCGGCCGGCGATGCCGCGATAAAGGTATTCACCTTTATCTTCCTCGTCCTTCTCGTTTGCCGATGCTGACACGATCAGCGTGTTTTGATTGAGGGTCACATTGACCTGTTCCGGTTTAAAGCCTGCAACCGCCAGCGAAATGCGATAAGCGTTCTCGCCTGTGCGCACAATATTGCAGGGCGGGTAGTGATCCTCCGGTTCAAAACGAAGGCTTTCGTCCATCAGATCGAAAAGGCGGTCAAAGCCAATGCTGGTCCGCCAGAAGGGGTCTAGGTTCATGGTCCTCATAGCCACATCCTCCGTTGAGCAACATGGAAATGAGCAGTGCGCCGGACATCCGCCGACGCCCGCACCGGGCCACATGGCGCCCGGCGACCAGCGATTTGGGAAACGGCTCGCTTTTTTCAAGAGGGTGGCAGCCGGGTGCGGCAAAAAAATTAAGTGATTGGAGTTTCGGATATTTTTGGCCTGAAAACGAAGTTGTCTACCGCCGCGAGAAGCTGTTCGCTGGTGTATGGCTTGGCTAAAAATCCAAATCGCTCGACAAACATTGCCCTCATCCCATCGGTCAGTCCCTGCCCCGTGGTGTAGAGAACCCGCACGCTTGGGATTCTCCCAACGCACCACTCGGCGAGCATCAATCCGGCCTGCAAATCGGATTGAAGGCCAATATCCGTAAAGATCAGATCAATCTCTTCGCCAGCCTCAAGGACCACCAGAGCTCACCTGGACCAACCGTGTCGTGGCATTTATCCCGGTAGGTCGATGGATAGCCATAATGCGACCCTAATTCTGCACCATCCGAGAAATCAGTTCGGGATGGGTAAAGCGCAGCTCAGGCTGGGCTTAAACTTGTGGGTTCACACTCTATGACATCCCCAGAACACGAGGGTCCGGCCGCAGCGCAGCAACAAGTTAACGACCTGTTTGATTCCGCCGAACTTGCAAGAGCTGTCGAGACTGAAGAGTTCAAGCTCTTTCTTGACCACCTTCCCATTGCAATCGTCGTTTCAAAACTGCTCGGTGGGGAGCAGCGTATCGTCTTTGCTAATAAAGCTTATGGGGAACTGACCGGGCAGCCATGTGCAAACATTATTGGCCGTGGCTGGTCCATTCTAAATGCGTTCCGAGGCGAAGATGATTCCCAGATTACGATCGAGCACGCTTTACTTAAAGGGGACGACTATCTTGGAACTTTTCAATTATCGACATCGAAACCGATCCTGGTTGAAGCATACGCAAGTATAATTGAGACTTTGGACGGCATAGAAAACTATCGCATTCTCGCAATAATTGACGTTACGGCGCGCGAGCGTGCGCAGCGTGAAGAGTTTGCTCGCCAGCTTCGTGACAAAGATATGCTGCTCAAAGAGATACAGCACCGCGTCAAGAACAACCTGCAACTCATCACTACGTTAATTCGTTTCGATGCTCACAATCGCCGCAGCGGAGAGGTCAATCTTGCCAGGCTGGCAGGAAGGATCGAGTCATTGCAAATTCTGTATCGAGATTTGTCAACCGACGGCACGTCCGGAGAAATCGTAGACCTCGGTCACTATCTCAGCGAAATTGCCTCAGCGGTCATGCGTACATATGCGGTTGATGGAATGCGGCTCGATCTGAAGGTCGATCATTCACCGGTTTCAATCAATGTCGCCATGCCGGTCGGTCTTCTTGTCAACGAATTGCTCACCAACTCATTCAAGTATGCGTTTGCCGGCAAAGAAGCCGGGACGCTGACTGTTCGATGTCTGCACGAGCATGACAACGAGTATCGCATCGTTGTTGCCGACGATGGGATCGGTCTCCCTGAAGGAACCACATGGCCACGCGAGGGCAAACTGGGCGCACTGATTGTTCAATGCTTGCGTGAAAACGCCAAGACAGACCTGAGCGTGGACAGTGCTCCTGGAAACGGCACTCGTGTAACTATTTCGTTCGTGCACAAGCCTCGCGCCAAAAAGCCGAATTGACGGCGAGACGCCGCTTAAACTCGCTCGATGATAGGCGCAGACGGTTCCGCCCGGAGCGGGCAGCATGGTGACGAAGGTTTGCCACCATGCTGCTGTCGTCTACGGCAGCACGTTGGTGAAGCCTCCGCCAACACCGACACCGATGTTGTTGGAGACGCCGCTGGTAATGGCCGCGCCGTTGCCGATCGAAGCCG
>DASSRJ010000110.1:0-6427 GCA_035701845.1 Pseudolabrys sp.
GCTTTGCGGAGAAGCTGTTCAACAAGACGCGGATCGGGATGCGGGTGATCATCGCGCCGGACGATCCAGCCCCGGTCGATTTTTCCCATCCGGCGCTTCTCGTCCCGAAGGCGGAGGCCCTCGCGGCTGCGCCGGTGCGGGCCGAGACGCTCGCCCGCGAGGCCGCGGAAGCCGCCAAAGCCGTTGACCCAGCCAAGAAAGCTGCCGCGGCAGCGGCGCGCGAGACAGCGTCACTCGCGGCGTCGCTGCGCAAGCTGACATCGCTCAAGGCCCGCGCCGATGCCGAACTCGCGGCCGCCGACAAGGCGCTCGCGGCCGCAAAAACGGACCAGGCGAAGCAGCGGGCCGAGGAGCGGAGGCAGAAGGCCGCTTCCAGGGCCGAGGAAGCGGGGAAGCAGCTCGACACCGCAACGGCCGACGCGAAGTCGAAGCCCGATGCCGCCGCTGCAAAGGAGGCGGTCAAGGCGGCCGAGGCCAGGAAGGCTGCCACCGCCAAGGCGGCGCTCGATGCGAAACTCGCGGTCGTGCCGGTTTCGATCTACATCAGCCGCGCCACGCAGAGGCTTTACGTGCGGCGCAACACGCACAAGCCGTGGCCGGACGGGGGCGAAGTGTTCGATTTCAGCATCGAGGTCCCGGTCACGATCCGCAATCCCGAGAAGCGGATCGGCACGCATGTATTCACCGCGATGGCGCGCACGGACGCCGGCAAGGACGCCAACTTGCGCTGGACCGCAGTCACGATCGACAACGCGGACGACGCCAAGAATGCGCTCGACCGCATCACCATCCCGCAGGATGTCATCGATCGCATTGGGCCGACCGCATTGCCGCGATCCTCGATCGTCGTCTCGGACGAGCCACTGAGCGCCGAGACCAACTATCGCACCGAGTTTGTCGCGGTGCTGAGCAATCAGCCCCAGGGTGGCTTCATAACGCGCGAGCCCTCGACCGAAGCTCTCGTTGCGAGCGACGGCCGGTACGACGACCGCTTCGGTTTTCCTTTTCAACGCGGTTGGAGTCCCCCAGCTGGCAATGCCCGTTGGCCGGGCGGCTGGAGTTGGCGCCGGTGGTAAGACGCAGCAAAGCGCACGTAGGCCGTATGGTTACTTAGCGCCATTCGCGCCCGATCCCACGGGCGAACACTCGCCAAAACGAACATTGTCTGCCCGCGAGGCGCTGGCTACCCTTTGCCCGGGGACTTGAGGCGACTTGGGACGACCTGGTCGGTCGGGGTCCTGGGTGCCGATCATGGAACTGCGTCATCTTCGCTATTTTCTCGCCGTCGCGGACACGCGCAGCTTCACGCGTGCGGCCGAGCGGCTGCATGTCACGCAGCCGACGCTCTCGCACCAGGTCAAGCAGCTGGAGCAGATGGTCGGTACCGTGCTGTTCGAGCGCAGCACCAAGGACGTCGAGCTCACCGCCGCCGGCCGCCTGTTCAAGCCCTATTGCGAGCGCATCCTGAAAGAGATCGACTCGAGCGCGCTGGCGATCTCCGAGCTCGAGGGCCTGATGCGCGGCACTTTGCGCATGGCGGTGTTCCATTCGTTCTCGCATTCCATGCTGCCGCCGATCATGTCGGAGTTCGCGCTGCGCTATCCCGGCGTGCACGTGACCGCGCGGCTTGTGCCGCGCTTCGACATGGAGCGCGACCTGATCAATGCCGAACTCGACATGGCGGTCGCATACATTTCTGACGACAATGATCAGATCGTCGCCGACCGCCTGTTCGACGAAGAGCTGGTGCTGGTGGTCGGATCCAAACACCAGCACGCGCGGCGCAGGTCGATGCCGATGCGCGAACTGGCGAAGCTGCCGCTGGTGCTGTTGACGCCGGAATTCGGCGCGCGTCAGTTCGTCGATCGCTTCCTGGCGGGGAACAGCTTGCACCCGCACGTCGTGCTGGAGATGAATGCGATCGAGCCGATTCTTGCGACAATCCGCGACTCCGGCCTTGCCAGCGTGCTGTCGGCCGGCGCGATCGTCGACCCGACCGGACTGCAGATCGTTCGCCTTACGGATCCGGCGCCGAAGCGCACGGTCGGCATCCTGTGGCGCCGCAACGGCCATCGTTCGGCCGCGGCGCTGCGCATGGCCGAGATGATCAAGGCCGCCTACAGCGGGCCAAAAGGCGCCCGGCGGTGACCTGCCTATAGACCTGATCTATGGCAGCGATAATCAGAATACGCTTGATCTATCTGATCGGCGTCATACGCTTTTTGCGATGCTCGCCGGCCGGCGACGAGAGCGGGCACGAGGGAGGATGTCTTGCCCGCATTCGATGCGCAGACCGCGCGCGTGCCGGTGCTGCTGGTCACTGGTTTTCTCGGCAGCGGCAAGACCACCTTGGTCAACCGTCTGCTCCGGCTCAACGACTTTTCGCGCGCGGCCGTCGTGGTCAACGAATATGGCGAGGTGAGCATCGACCACGTCCTGGTCGAGGCACCGCGCTACCGCATGCGCGTCGTCGACAGCGGCTGCCTCTGCGGCCACGTGCACGACGAGATCGCGTCGAGCCTGCTCGACCTTCAGGCCAAGCGCAGCCGCCATCCGGAGCGCGATTTCGATTGCGTGCTGATCGAAATGTCCGGCCTCGCCGATCCGGTGCCGGTCATCCAGATCCTGCTCACCGACCCGCACGTCACGGCGCATTATGAGCTCAAGACCGTCATCGCCGTCGCCGACGGCGTGCATGGCGCCGATCACCTCGCACAACATCCGGAGTCGATCAAGCAGGCGGCGGTGGCCGACACGGTCATTCTCAGCAAGAGCGATATCGCAAATCGTGCACAACTCGACGCACTGGCGGCGCAGATTGCCGGCATCAATCCGGGGGCACGGCAATTGCGCGCCGCGCGCGGCAATGTACCGGCCGCAGAAGTCCTCGATCACGCCGGCTTCGACGTCGCGAACCGCAGCGATGCCGCACGCGGCTGGCTCAACGATCGTTCCTATTCCGCAACGGCCGCTCCCGCCTCGGCCGACCCGGCGATTGCAACCTTCGCCCTCACTTATGATGAAGAAATCACCCTGCCCGGTCTCGTGCTCTGGATGAACCTGCTCGCCGGCTTCCGCGGCGCCGGCCTGCTGCGCGTCAAAGGCATCGTCAATGTCGAAGGCCGGCCTTACGCGGTGCAGGCCGTGCAGACGATCATCAGCGAACCCGTCCCGCTCGCCGGATGGCCGGAGGACCACGACCGCCGCTCGCGCCTGGTATTCATCACGCGCGGCATCGATCCGGCCGACATCCGCCGCACGTTCGAGACTTTCAAATTCGAAGGCGGCCGCGCGGCACGCAACATGACGATCAATCCGCAGACCTACGCGCGCTTCCGCGAGACCATCGAACTGTTCCGCACATCGCCGCGCATCGCGGCAACAAAGCAAGAGAGCGAGTTGGAGACCCGATGACAGCAGCAGCCGAAAACACTTCAGAATCGGGCGCGGTCAAATACATCACCGCAGCCAGCATGATCGACTGCACCGGCGCGGCCGCGCAGAGAAACCCGGTGATCGTGCTCAAGGGCAAGCGCATCGACAAGATCGGTAGCAAGGACAGCATCAGGATTCCACAGGGCGCCGACGTGCTCGATTGCGGGCAATGCACGCTGATCCCCGGCATGATGGACATTCATCTGCATACGATGATGTTCAACTGCCTCACCTTCCACAATCACCGCGTGGCGCAATGGGAAATCACGCCCGAACTGCAACAGATGTATGGCGTCTTCCACGCCCAGCTCTGCTTCGACATGGGCTTCACGACCCTGCGCGATCTTGGGCTGAATTCGCAGCGCGGCCTGCTGGTGGCGGAAGCCTGCGCCATCCGCGATGCCTTCGATGCCGGCATCCTGGAGGGCCCGCGCATGTTCGTCGCCGGCTTCACCACCATCACCGGCTCGCATCTGGCGCTGATCCAGCCGCGCGCGGCCGTGCGCCTCGGCTTCCAGACCGCCGACGGCCCGTGGGAACTGCGCAAGCTCGCGCGTACCAATCTCCTCGCCGGCTGCGACGTCATCAAGACCTGCACCACCGGCGGCGGCGGCACCGACAAGGAAGAGCCTGACATCCGCAACATGACGCAGGAAGAGCTCGACGCGGTGGTCGACGAGGCGCACGCCTTCCACAAGCCCTGCGCGGTGCACTGCTTCACGCCGGCCGGCCAGCGCATGGCGCTGAAAGCCGGCGTCGACACCATCGAGCACATGGTGTTCTCCGACGACGAGACCATCGGCATGATCAAGGAGGCCGGCACCTGGATGACCCCGACGCTGGCGCACCGCACCGATCACGCCATCGAGATCCGCAAGAGCATCGGCACCTCGAAATTCGTCACCGACAAGATGAAGAAGCTGCAGCCGTCCTGCTTCGAGACCTTCCAGAAGATGTACAAGGCCGGCATCAACATCGCGATGGGCACCGACATGGGCTTCGATCCCGAAATGGGCACGAACGCCTCGGAGATGGGGATCTACGTGAAGCTCGGCATGAAGCCGATGCACGCCTTGCAGACCGCGACCATCAACGCCGCCAAGGCGCTCAAGATCAACAAGGATCTCGGCACGCTCGAGGCCGGCAAGCTCGCCGACATCGTCGCGGTCAACGGCGATCCGGTCGCCGACATCACGGTGCTGCAGGAGAAGAAGAACATCCAGCTGGTGATGAAAGAGGGCAAGGTTTACGCCGACCGGCGCCCGGGCGGCCCGGCGAAGAACGTGGTCAATGCCCAGCCCGGCAGCTGGAAGATCATCGACTATCTCTAGGGCTTGACGAGGGCCGCGCATGGCGACGGCGGATACAGCAGTGGTCACGGGCGCCAGCTCCGGCATCGGCGAGGCTATTGCCGCGTCCCTGCTCGATCGCGGCATTCCGGTGGTGACGCTGCAGCGCTCGCCACCGAAGCTCAGGCACAGGGACCTGCACTTCCGCGCGGTCGATCTCACTGATCTTGCCACGACGCGCAAGGTGGCGAACGACGTCGCCGCCGAATTTCCGGTGCGCTACCTCGTCAACAATGCCGGCGAGAACGCGCCCAATCCGCTGGAAAAGGCGACGGTCGAAGAGCTCGATTACGTCGTCACCATCACGCTCGGCGCGGCCATGGTGCTGATCCAGAGCTTCGTGCCCGGCATGCGTCGCGCGAAGTTCGGTCGCATCGTCAACATTTCCTCGCGCGCGATCCTCGGCAAGTCCGAGCGCATCGTCTACGCCAGCGCCAAATCAGGCCTCGAAGGCATGACGCGCGTGGTCGCGATCGAGACCGGCGCCGACGGCATCACCGTCAATTCGGTCATGCCGGGCCCGGTCGAGACTGCGCATTTCAACCGCGGTCATCCGCAGGGCTCGGTCAAGCGCAAGACCGTGTTCGACAAAGTGCTGGTCGGGCGGCTCGGCACGCCGCGGGACGTCGCGCACGCGGTGACGTTTCTGCTTGACCGCGACAGCGGGTTCATCACCGGCCAGTCGCTGTTCGTCTGCGGCGGCACCAGCGTCACCGGAACGGGAGGCGAATGATGGCGCGTCTCCGGACTGCACTCATTGGCGTCGGCGCCTGGGGCAAGGTGCTCGCCAAGGCTGCGAGCCAGTCACAGAAGATCGAATTCGCCGCTTGCGTCGGACGCAATCCGGAACGTCTTGCCGCCTTCTCTCGCGAAACCGGCATTCCCGCCGGCAAGATCGACGTCGTGCTCGCCGACAGGTCCATTGCCGCGGTCGTGCTGGCGCTGCCGAACGAAATGCATCTTGATTTCGCGCGTCGTGCCGCAGCCGCCGGCAAGCACATCTATATCGAGAAGCCGATCGCCAACACGATGGCGGACGCGCTCGCCATCGCCGCGCTCGAGGAGGCGCATGGCGTGCGCATCGTGATCGGCCATTGCGCGCGCCTGCTCACCGGCGTGCGCGCCATCCGTGCCGCCATCGATGCGGGAAAACTCGGAAAAGTCAGCCAGATCGAAGCCAATTTCTCCAATGACCGCGGCCTGCGCATTACGCCGCAGGACTGGCGGTGGTATTCGGAGAGCGCGCCGGGCGGCTCGCTCAGCCAGATCGGCGTGCACCAGTTCGACACCTTGCGCTATCTCGGCGGCGACATTGCCGCCGTGAGCGCGAGCGCCGGCCGCCATTCGCCGGCCGGCGCCGAGGTCGAGGATCAGTGGATCGTCGCCGTGCACTTTGCCGACGGCAAGCTAGGCACGGTGATCTCGAGCTGGACCAGCCCGGGAATATTCAATGTGCGCGCGACCGGCGCCGACGCGCTGATGTTTTACGACATCGACCAGACACACTGGCCGAGCCCGGAAAGGCTGCACGATAACGCGACACTTTATATCCAAGCCCGTGGCAAGGGGCCGGCGGACCGCCAAGCGTTCCCGGTGCCGGAAGGGAATATGTATCGCGACGAGCTCGAGCTTTTCGCCGCCAG
>DASSRJ010000111.1:0-3146 GCA_035701845.1 Pseudolabrys sp.
GATGACCTTCGGTTCTCCACGCGCGATGATCAGGTTGTCGAGCCGGTAGTCGCCGTGCACGAGCCGCACCGGCCCGCCCGCCGGAATATGTTTCGGCAGCCATTCGATCAGCTGCTCCATGGCGTCGATCTTCTCGGTCTCCGAAGCACGGTATTGTTTGGACCAGCGCTCGACCTGCCGTGCCACATAATTTTCGCCCTTGCCGAAATCGCCCAGGCCAATCGCCGCGGGATCGAAGCCGTGCAGTTGCGCAATCGTGGCATTCATCGAGTCATAGACGGCCGCACGCTCGGCATTGTCGACCCCGGGCATTTGCGGCTCCCAGAACACGCGGCCATCGACGAAGTCCATGACGTAGAAGGCCGTTCCGGCGACGCTCTCGTCGGCGCAATAGACCAGCGGCTCGGCGACCGGGAAACCTTGCGCGTGCAGCGCGCGGATGACGCGGTACTCGCGGTCGACCGCGTGCGCGGAGGGCAGCAGCTTGCCGGGCGGCCTACGCCGCAGCACGTAACGCCGTCGCGGCGTCTCCAGCAGATAAGTCGGGTTCGATTGCCCGCCCTTGAATTGGCGGACCGTGAGCGGCCCTGCGAAGCCTGCGACATTGGCGGCGAGGTAGCGTTCGAGGTTCGCAACATCGATCCGCAGCGCGACCGCCACATCCTTGGTGCCGGAAAACGCCTGCTGGCGGTCGATTGTCGCCATCGCCGCTACACCTTCACTTCTTTGCCCCGAACGAGATCGGTGCGTCGGCATAGATCTTGTACTGCTGGGACTTCGGCTTCGCCTTGTCCTCGTCGTTGACGTACTGGATCGAGCTTTTGCCGGTGAGCTCGCGCGGCAGGATCATCACACGGATGAACCGGCTGGGCTTGTCAGCCGACGCCTGCGCAAACACGGCATCGGGGCCGGATTCATACCAGGCCCCGCCGGGGCCGAATGACGTCGAGCGGCCGTGCGTGTCGATGCGGATACCGCCCTCGATCAGGCAGCGGATTCCGGGCCCCTGATGGCGATGCTGATAGGCGCAGCCGCCGGGCGGAAAGGCCACGCTGTCGCCGCGCATCAACAGTTCGCCCTTGGGGAGTGTTTCGAGATACGCGGTGAGTTTTTCATGCGTGACCATGCCGGGCGCATTCGCGGTCGTGCTGCCCTGGTCGCCGCGCGCGAGCTCCCAGCGCCAGCAGGTGACACCGCCGGGGCCCGGCTTCACCGTGATAGCGGTCTCGCCCTGCCAGGCTTCGCCTTCGTTGAGCGTCGTGCCGGCGGTCCTGGCGGAGCCGTGCACGATAAAAATAAACCGTGGCAACGGTGGCAGCCGGAACTCGACGTTCCCGGCACTCGACAGCACGTCTTCATACAGCCGCATCGTTGGATGCATGCATTACTCCTGAAATCACGCGGCAAGGAAATCGAGCATCGCCGCAGCCGTCGCATCCGGATTTTCCTCGGTGAGAAAGTGACCGGAGTCAATCGCATTGCCGGTCGCTCCCGGCGCCCATTTCTTCCAGATCTCGAGCGGTCCGCCGGTCTCATTGGCAATGCCGACCCCGCCCCAGAGGGCCAGAAGCGGGCAGTCGATCGTCTTGCCGGCCTTGCGGTCAGCCTCGTCGTTGGCGAGATCGGCGTAGCGTCCGGCGCGGTAGTCCTCACAATGCGCGTGGATGCGCAGCGGGTCCGAAAAGGCGGCGCGGTAATGATCCATCGCGCGCTCATCGAATGCCGACAGGTTTTTCGCCTTGGTCCAGCTCGCCATTTTCCATTCAAGGTACTCGACCGGCGCTTTCGTGATGAGCATTTCCGGCAGCGACTCCGGCTGCGCGAGGAACGGCCAGTGCCACACCTTCATGGCGATGTTGCGATCCATTCCGTGCCACATGTCGTAAGTCGGCACGATGTCGAGCGTCACCATGCGCTCGACGCGCCCCGGATGATCGAGCGCGAGGCGGTAGGCGACGCGGCCGCCGCGGTCGTGGCCGGCCAGCCGGAAGCGCGAATGGCCGAGTTTTTCCATGACCTCCACCATCACCTGCGCCATCGAGCGCTTGTCGTAGGGTGCGTGCTTGTCGTCGGCGCGCGGGACGTGCGACCAGCCGTAGCCCGGCAGGTCTGCGATCACCAGCGACCAGCGCTGCGTGAGTTGTCGCGCCACCCGATGCCACATCACATGGGTTTGCGTGTATCCGTGCAGGAGCAGCAAAGGCGGCCCGCTGCCGCCGATGCGCGAAAAAATGTTCCCGATCGATGTGTCGATCCACTGCGAAGCAAAACCGGGAAAGAGATCGGCGAGATCGGGCATGACGCCTTCCGTGGCGAAGTGAGCGCTTTGATTGTTACTTATAGGTCGTCCCCGCGAAAGCGGGGACCCATACTCCGCTGCATATCAAGAGGGCACAGCTTATGGTGTCCCATAGCGCGTCGAAGACGCGCGCAAACGCGCTTATGCCTCGCTACGCTCGCCCGGGACGACAGGAACATCGATTTACGAACGGCTATTTTCCCGCTCGATCGCGCGCCAGCCAATGTCCCGGCGGCAGAAGCCGTCCGGCCATTTGATGCGGTCGACGGCCTGATAGGCGCGCGTCTGCGCCTCTCGCACGGTCTTGCCGCGCGCGCAGACATTGAGCACGCGCCCGCCATTGGCGAGGATTTTTGCGCCGTCGGCTTTCGTGCCGGCATGGAAGATCTCGACGCCCTCGACCTGCGCGGCGGCGCCCAGGCCCTCGATCACCGAGCCCTTGTTGTAGTTTCCGGGATAGCCTTTCGCCGCCATCACCACCGTGAGCGCGGCGTCGGGATACCAGCGCAGGTCGAAATTCTTCAGCTGTCCGTCGCGCGCGGCCATCAGCGCCGGCACCAGGTCCGACATCATGCGCAGCATCAGCACCTGGCATTCCGGATCGCCGAAGCGGACGTTGTATTCGATCAGCTTCGGACCGTCTTTCGTGATCATCAGCCCGGCGAAGAGTGCGCCTTTGTAAGGCGCCCCTGCGCGCCCGAGAGCACGCACGGTCGGATGGATGATCTCGTCCATCACGCGTCTGTTCATCGTCTCGGTCATGATCGGTGCCGGCGAGTAGGCGCCCATGCCGCCGGTGTTCGGTCCCTTGTCGCCGTCGCCGACGCGCTTGTGATCCTGGGCGGAA
>DASSRJ010000112.1:0-30498 GCA_035701845.1 Pseudolabrys sp.
GCGAGGCCGGTGGCAACGTTCACGACGACCGGGAACAGGCACATGATCGCGGCCGTCAGGATCGCGGGCACGGTGCCGATGCCGAACCAGATCACCAGGATCGGCACCACCGCAATCTTAGGCACGCTGTAGAACCCGATCAGCAGCGGATAGGTCATCCGGTAGACAAAGCGCGAGAGCCCGATGCAGGCACCGATCGCCGCGCCGACTGCGACGCCCAACGCAAAACCGACAATGGTCGTGTAAAGCGTCTGCACGGCGTTGGGCAGGATCGCCGGCCAGCGCCTGATGAGGTCGCCGAGAAACTCGCTCGGCTTGGGCAGAATGAAGACCGGGACCTGAAAAACGGTGCAGGCGATTTCCCACAAGATGAAGAATGCAACGATGGCAAGCAGCGGAAATACCCGCTCGGCGACGTCCCATGCGCGCATTTCTTGTTCTCCTTCAGACGCTGCGGTCGTGGGAAATGTGGCTGCGCAACTCGTGCACCAGCTTCGAGGCCTTGTCGGTAAAGAGGTCGTCGAGCGTGCGCGGGCGCCTGATGTCCACGGTGTGCGACACCAGCACGCGGCCCGGCCGCGCGCTCATGACGTGCACGGTATCGGCGAGAAAGACCGCCTCGCGCAGGTCGTGCGTGACCAGGATCACGGTAGGGTTGCGCTCCATCCAGAGCTTCTGCAGCACCTGCCACAGATCCTCGCGCGTGAACGCGTCGAGCGCGCCGAAAGGCTCGTCGAGCAGCAGCAGACGCGGGTCATGGACCAGCGCGCGGCAGAGCGACGCCCGCTGCAGCATGCCGCCCGACAGCTCCCAGGGGTATTTTTGCTGGAAGTTGCCGAGACCAACCTCGGTGAGCAGCGACGCCGCCATTTGCCGGTACTTGGCTTTCTCGGTCCGGAATCTGCTCCGGTACGGCTCCACGATCTTCAGCGGCATGACCACGTTGTCGATCGTGCGCAGCCACGGCAGCATGGTCGGATTCTGGAACGCCATTCCGACGATCTTGATCGGCTTGAGAACCGGGCTGCCGTCGACGACGATCTCGCCCTCCGTCGGGCGGCGCAGGCCGGAGGCAAGCTTCAGCAACGAAGATTTCCCGCAACCGCTTGGGCCGACGATGGCAACAAATTCGCCGCGCTTGAGCGTCATGTTGGTCTGCTCAAGCGCGAGCGTGGAGCTGTCGCCAGCTTTATAGTTGAGCTTTACGTTTCTGACATCGACGAATATGTCGGCATGGTCGCGTTTCGGCATTTCGCTGGCCGCGGCGGCGCTACCCTTCATCAGGTTAATTGGTCTGCTTGATTTCGTGGATGTCGCGCATGTTGCGCGGCGGCAGGAATTCGCGGGTGAACACCTCGTTTGGCGCGGGCGTCCGATTGAGCTCATAGGCGTTGACAACCACGTCGATGCCTTTCTTCAGGCGCGCATCATCGACATCGCCGATGCCGATTTTCTGTGATTCCGGCGACAGCATCTCAACATTCACCGTCGCGATCAGGTTCTCGAGCTCAATTTCACGATCAAGCAGCGGCTGGCGCTTGAGCGCGGCCTCGACACCCATCTTCGGATCGGCAAGCACATCCTGGAAGCCCTTCGAGATCGCGCGCAGGAAACCGGCGACCGCCTTCGGATTCTTCTCGAGGAAGTCCTTCGAGACGATGATCGAATTGCTGTAGAGATTCAGGCCGAAGTCGCTGTATTTCATCCGGTTCACCTTCTCGCCCGGATCCTTGTAGATCTTGCGCAGGCTGAACCACACCGTATTCACGTAACCGGAAACCGCATCCACTTCGCCGCGCACCATCATCTGCTCGCGCAGGCTGGGCTGCATGTGCTTCCAGGTTACTTTCTTGGGGTCGATGCCGGTCGCCTTGGCGAAGGCCGGGAACAGCTTGAACGGCGCGTCATCGACCGGAGCGCCGAGGGTCTTGCCCTCAAGCTGCTTCGGCGAGGTGATGTTCTTGTCCTTCATCGAATAGATCGAGAAGGGTGAAACGCCGTAGATCATGAACACGGCTTTTGGAGATTCGTTCGGATTCTTGGCCGCGAATACAGTGAGCGCATTGATGTCGCCGAAGCCGACATCATAGGCACGGCTCGCAACCCGCGTGACGGCGGCGCCCGATCCCTCGCCCTGGTCCATCTGCACGTCGAGCCCTTCGGCTTTGAAGTATCCCTTGTCCTGGGCGACGAAGAACCAGGCCTGCGGCCCCTGATATTTCCAGTTCAGGATGAAGCGGATCTTGACCGGATCCGCGGCGTAGCTCGCAGTCGCGAATGACATGGCGGCGGCACACAGCACGGCCGTGCGCAGGAAATTCCTTGTCGACATTTGTATCCTCCCTGGATTGCCGGCTCGATCGCCGGCGTGACACGCTTTCTTCCAGTCCTATGATGCTTGAGCTTGCCGCACCTCGTCGCTTTCAGTCAGCCCCTTGATGAGATCGCCGCTCGCGGCGGGTCGCGGCAATTTGACCGGACGGATCAAGCTCGCTTCGGCCGGCGTAACGTCCCAGGCGTTCTGCGGCGTCGGACCAAGCTTCACGAAGACCTCGCCCTCCACACTTACAGCAGCCGAAAGCCTCGCCGGCGCGCGCCGACCGGGCCGGTGTTGTCCCGCCAAAGATTGGATCAAAGGCCGGGAAAGACGTCAACAAAATTTCGAACCTCTGGAAATTATCTGAGATAGTGTAGAATATAGCACTTACGGAGATTAGTCCTAACAACTGCCGATTTTCTAATCACTATGCCTGCAACGCCGCCACGACCGCCCTTCCCCATGCCGGATCATTTGCGATGAACGATTCCGAACTCGGACGCACCCTCGCCGCCGCGGCGTTTTTGCGCATCCGCGCCGATATCCTCAGCTCCAAGCTGCTGCCCGGCACGCGGCTGCGCTTCGAGCCGCTGAAGAAAGCCTACGGCGTGGGTTTGAGTCCGCTGCGCGAGGCGCTGTCCCGGCTTGTGGTCAGCGGATTGGTCACCGCCGAAGGACAGCGCGGCTTCCGCGTCGCGCCGGCATCAATCGAGGACATCCAGGACATTTCCGATGTCCGCAGCAATGTCGAATGCCTGGCGTTCCGGCAGTCGATCGAGCGCGGAGACGACCAGTGGCAGGCCGATGTAGTTGCCGCCCATTACCGTCTCAACCTGCTGGTCGAGCGCAACGCAATCGAGCCGGTCGATGAGGAAGTATGGGAAGCGCGCCATCGCGAATTCCATCTCGCGCTCCTGCAGGCCTGCGGGTCGCGGTGGCTGTTGCAAATCGTCTCGTTGCTCGCCGACCAGTTCGACCGCTACCGTCGCCTGTCGGTCGAAAGCAGCCTGTCAGGCAAGCCCGTATCCCTCGAGCACCAGCGCATCGTGGACGCCGCGCTCAAGCGCGATGTCGAACTGGCAGTGCGGCTGCTGAAGGATCACATTGCGCACGCGACGCGGCTGATCATCGAGAACTGGCACGCGGTCGCGAAGCCCAAACAGCGCGGTGACGCGACGCACGCGGCCCTCAATCGCGGTACGCGGCGTGCAAGCAAGGCTACAGGGCGTTCATCGGCGCGAGGGTTGTAGTCACATCCACTTCGGGACCGTCACCGGCGTGAATGTCCGGCAACGCGCAAGCAAGGTCCGTGGATCAGCATCGACGATCAGCATGTCTTTCTGCTGCGGCGGAAGAAACCCTTCGCGGATCATCGTGTCGATGAACT
The DNA here is from genome assembly GCA_035701845.1 of Pseudolabrys sp. Taxonomy (GTDB): domain Bacteria; phylum Pseudomonadota; class Alphaproteobacteria; order Rhizobiales; family Xanthobacteraceae; genus Pseudolabrys. The sequence continues at coordinate 3,705 of DASSRJ010000112.1, forward strand.
GCAGCATCGGGTCATAGAAGCCGTTGACGTTGTAGAGGCCGAGCGGCTTCTTGTGCCCTTCAAACTGGGCGTCGACCCACATCTCGAACAGCTCTTCGACCGTGCCGACGCCACCGGGCATGGCGAGAAATCCGTCGGAAACCTCCGCCATGCGAATCTTGCGGAGCGAACGCGTCGCCACGATTTCGGGTACGGTCTGGTTCGGATATTGCTGGCCCCTGTCGACCAGACCCTGCGTGATGATGCCGTGCATCGAGCCGCCATTTTCCAGGACAGTGTCGGCGATGACTTTCATCAAGCCCTTGCTGGTGCCGCCGAACACGAGCTGGATTTTTTCAGCCGCCAGCGCGCGACCGAGTGCAACGGCGGCATCACGGTAAACTCCGGACGCGCCGAAGTTCGAGCCGCAGAACACCGCCATTTTCATCATGCGAGGATCCCGCGCTTGCCGCTCTCAGCCATCAATAACCGGAGCGGGAACGCGGTCAACGGCCGCAATTCAGTCGAAGGTCTTTGCGCCCGCGAGCGCATGCAGCGCCGCCTTGGCGACTTCGAGATCCTCCTCGCCGGTCTGCGAGCCGACGCCGATGCCGCCGATGGTGACGTTGTCGACGACGACAGGCAGGCCGCCTTTGAGATTGACGAGACGGCCGGACGTCGCATGCGCCAGGCGAAATTCCAGATCGCCCTGGATGCCGCCCGTCGGTCCGCGCCCGGAGGCGGCAGTCTGCGCCTTGCGGATCGACGATTCGATGCTCAGTACCTTGCCGCCATCCATGCGCGTGAACGCGAGCAGATTGCCGCCCTCGTCCACCACCGCGATGCATTGCGGCTTCTTCATTTCCACCGCTTTCCTGACGCCGGCCTCAATGAGCTTCATCGCGCCGGCCTGCGTCAGGCGCAGGTGCTTCTCGACATCCATGTGCTGCCTCCGAACTATTTCGCTTCAGCGATAACACAGATCAGGTTCGCGCCGGGCGGACCCTGATGCTCCGCGCCGGCCGAGGCAAGAAACAGGGTATCGCCGACGATCGTCCCGACGATCGCATGGGCGACGGCCTTGGCCTGGATGCCGGAGAACGGCGCAAGAAAATCCGAATGCAGGACATGACGGCGGCCGCGGACGTTGGTGACGTAGTCGGCGCCGGCATTGACCAGGACGCCGGCGATGCGCTTGCGGTCGGCCTCGGTCACGACGCCGTCCTTCATTTCAAGGCCGGCCTGCGCGAAAGGCCTGCGGGCTCCGGCGATATCCAGCTGATCCTGCATCACGCCGTGCGTGGCAACCAGCCGGCCCGGCGCGCCATCGACGTTGCCGATCACCATCACCCGGCACGCGACCTGCTCGCCGCCGGCCGAGGTCGAGGCCACCGACGAGTACAGCGACTTTTCGATGTTGATCATGCCATCCCTGAGTTTCCCGCGCTCCACCTCGCCGGTCGCAACCGCGACGCCAAGCGCGCAGGCGCCCTTGGCGAACGAGGAAGCGACCGCGGGATTGCCGGCAACGACCTTTTGACCGCGCTTCTCGGCGTCGGCAATGCGCGCCGGCGTCATCGCGGGGCATTTGATTTCGACGCATTCGACCTGCGAGGGATCGCTGATGCCGGCGTCCTTCATGGCTTCGCGCACTGCGTCGGCCACGAGGTCAACCTGGATCATGGTGCCGTATTCTTCCGGCTTGAGCTCGCGCGAGTTGGCAACGCCGATCGCGAGCCGCCTGCCCTTGCATGGCGCCCCACCCGGCTTTTTGATGAACAGATAAATGTGCGGCGTCATGATACCGCCGACGCCGCCGATCATCATCATGGGAATGGTGTCGAATACCTGCTTGCGCGAGACTCCGAGCCGCTCCGAGAGCAGTACTTCCATCGCCAGCGTCGCGTAGCCGCGCGCATAGGCGTCGCCTTCAGTCTGCTCCATGATCGCCACGACGTGCTTCGGATCGACCTTTTTGCTGTCGAACAATGCGACGACTTGCGACACGTCGCCCGGCGAGCTCATCGGCACACAAATCACATCGGCTTCGAACGTCCCGCTGGCCATGAAGTCTGTTCTCCTGTCCCGGCGCCGCACGGCACACAGCGGCGGCGGGCACTATATCCACCGTCCTGTCTTTTGCCAATAATTTCGAAAATCCGATTGATATATGAGATCGGCGTTGTTATCGTTTTCGTGCCGACCGATGCCTGTTGCGGGGCCAACCTGCGTTGTCGCGGCCGGTATACAGGGAAGACAAAGCATGCCGCAACAGCAGGACACCGAAACCGACAAACTGCTGCAATCGGACGTGCGCGTGGTCAATGTCGGCCTGCGCGAATTCGCGCGCGACCTCTCGGCCTGCAAAGTCCAGGTCGTCCACGTCGATTGGTCGCCTCCGGCCGTCACCAATCCAAAGATTGCCAGCCTGCTCGCCAAGCTCGGAGGCTGAAATGGCCGGGCCGAGCCTGAGCGAGAAAATCACCGCCGCCAACGCGGAAGCGCATCGCCGGCTGCTCGCAAGCGATCCAGTGCTGGTCGACGTCCAGCTCGCGCGGGAGGCGATCCCGACGCTGGCGGACCGCACGATCCTGCACGCGGGCCCGCCGATCCAATGGGACCGTATGTGCGGGCCGATGCGCGGCGCTGTTGCCGGCGCCATCGTGTTCGAAGGCTGGGCGCGCAATCTCGCGGCCGCCGAAAAGCTGGCGGCGTCCGGCGAGATCCGGTTCGAGCCGAACCACCATTACAACGGCGTCGGGCCCATGACCGGCATCACCACGCGCAACATGGCGGTGCTGGTCGTTGAGAACCGCGCCTTCGGAGACCGGGCCTTCTGCACCGTCAATGAAGGCATGGGCAACGTCATGCGCTTCGGCGGCAACGATCAGGAGGTCGTGGACCGCCTCAGGTGGATCGCCACCGTCGCCGGTCCGGCGCTCGGCGCCGCAATCCGGCACCGCAAGGGCATCCCGCTCAAGAACTTGATCGCGCGCGGGCTTTCAATGGGCGATGAGATGCACATGCGCAACACCGCGTGCTCGAGCCTGATGGTACGGGAGCTCGCCGCCGACCTTGCCGAGACTGCGCCGAAAGACCTTCCCCGCATCCTGCGCTTTATTTCCGGCAACGACATGTTCTTCCTCAACATCGTGATGGCCATGGCGAAATCGATCGCCCTGGCGGCGCACGGCATCGCGCATTCGACCGTGGTCACCACGATGGCACGCAACGGAACCGATTTCGGCATACGCATAAGCTCGACCGGCGATGCCTGGTTTACCGGACCGGCACAGATGGCGCGCGGGCTGTTGTTTGCCGGCTTCACCGAAGCCGACGGCAATGTCGACATCGGTGACTCCTGCATCACCGAGACCGTCGGGCTTGGCGGTTTTGCAATGGCCGCGGCGCCTGCCGTGGTCGGCTTCGTCGGTGCGGGCACGCTTGCCGACGCGATCAATTATACCAGGAGCATGACGGAGATTACCGTCGGGCCGAACCCGGAATGGACGCTGCCCACGCTGTCAATGATGGGGGTACCAACCGGAATCGACATCCTCAAGGTCGTGTCTTCGGGCATATTGCCGGTCATCAACACCGCGATCGCCAACAAGCTGCCTGGCCGCGGCCAGATCGGTGCCGGCGTCGTGTCGCCCCCGATGATCTGCTTTGAGCAGGCGCTGATGAAGTTCGGTGAAATAAACGGAGCAGCGTGAGCATGAGTGCGGTCGTCAACAAGGTCCGGCGCACGTTTTATATGGATTCCGTCGCGCTGATGCGCATTTCGCGCGCGGTGTCCTCCCTCGCCGGCATCGAAACCGCGGCGCTGATGATCGGCTCGACCACCAACAAGAAGCTGATGCGCGATGCAGGCCTGCTCAACGCCGACAGCGACAGCGCCGGCCCCAACGACCTCATCATCGCGGTGCGGGCCGGCCACGACGGTGCCGCGGGGGACGCAATCAAGGAAGCGGAGAGGTTGCTCGATGCCCCGGCCGTGTCGGGCACAGGCGGCAACGAATGGAATCCCAAGACCCTGGCAACTGCGCTGCAGCAGCTTCCCGGCGCCAATCTTGCGCTGATTTCGGTACCCGGCGAATTTGCGGCAGCGGAGGCGCGGCGCGCGCTCAACAGCGGCCTGCACGTGATGATGTTCAGCGACAACGTTCCGCTCGAGGACGAAGTCGCGCTCAAGCGCGAGGCAAAGCAACGCGGCCTCCTGATGATGGGACCCGATTGCGGCACTGCGATCATCGGCGGTGCACCGCTCGCCTTCGCCAACGTCGTGCCGCGCGGCAGGATCGGCATAGTTGCGGCGTCCGGCACCGGCCTGCAGGAGGTCTCTACACTCGTCGCACGCAACGGCCAGGGCATTTCGCACGCAATCGGCGTCGGCGGCCGCGACCTCAAGGAAGCGGTCGGCGGCATCACAACGCTCATGGGGATCGACGCCCTCGACCGTGACCCTGGTACCGAGCAGATCGTGCTCATCTCGAAGCCGCCCGAGCCATCGGTTGCCAAGACGGTGCTTGAACGCGTCGGCAAGAGCAAAAAGAAATTCTCGATCTGTTTCATCGGCGTCGAGGACATGCAGGTTCCCGCGAACGCCTCGCTGTCGGCCGAGTTGCGCACGACGGCGGAAACCGCCCTCGGCGGCAAGAAGATCGCCTGGAGCGGCACGCCGCCGGCCCCCGCCGATCTGGCGGGGGGCATCGAGCGTGGCCGCAACAGGATCAAGGGGCTGTTCTCCGGCGGCACGATGTGCGCAGAAGCGCAGGTTTTCCTGCGCCGCGCCGGCGTCCCGGTCGCATCGAACGTGCCGATCCCCGGCGTGAAGAAGCCGGCTGCCGCCGCAGGCGACGCGCACGAGTTACTCGATCTCGGCGACGACGAATACACGGTCGGCCGCCCGCACCCGATGATCGATCCGACGCTGCGCAACCAGATGATCGGCGAAGCCCTCAGGGACGGAAAGACCGCCGTGATCCTGGTCGATGTCGTGCTTGGCTATGGCGCCAATGCCGATCCGGCGGGGGAATTGATTGCGCAACTGCCGGCGGCGAAGGACCGGAAGGCATTGCTGATCGCATCGGTTTGCGGCACCGAAGAGGATCCGCAGGGCTATTCGCGACAGGTGCAGGCGCTCAAAGACGCGGGCATCATCGTTGCGCCGTCGAACGCGCACGCGACCGAGCTCGCGATTGCGGTGCAGCGGCAGATCTCGTCCTAGCCGGTGGTTGCGGTTTGCTGCGTCAACGCGGCGCATACGCTCGCCGCGCCGACAAGACTGTCCCAACCGGATGTGTGCCCAACAGCATGCACGGCATCGAGCCGCGCTTCCAGCTCGCGGCCACCGTGCAAAACGCTGTCAAGCGCGTCGTAAAGAACGGCCGACGCGTGCCCCTTGGCCGCGCAGCGCAGATAGGCCGCGCTGATGAGGCTCGTTTCCCGCTCCGCAACCGGCAGCACCGACGCTGCAAGCCGGGCCGCGACATCGCGGTGACCGAGATAGTTCAGCGCCGCCATTACGCCGCACAGAAAATCATCGCATGACGGCGTCAGGCCCGGTCCCAGGGCAATGAGCCCCTCTGCCGGCGGCGGCGGTTCAGGCGAGCCTGCCAGCGCGGCGCCAAGCCACTGGCAGGCAGTGGCAATCGGCCAAAGCGCGGCCTGCAACAAGGCGTCGTCTTTTGAGACTGGCGGCAATGATGGTTTGTCCAATGTCGTCAGCAGCGCGCCCAGGCCGCCCGGCACACGACGCTGGGCCGCCTCCGCGAGCAGACGCAGACCCTTCTGCAAATCCGGTCTGGAAAACTGGCGCAATGGCGGCGGCCGCCACAACTCGGCGCCGTTCAAATCGAAAACCAGATGCTCACCGACGCGCAGCATGGGCCCGGACCGCGAAACATCCTGCTGGCGCGTCACGCCAAACGCCGGCCATTCCAGGTCAACCGGGACGACGGCGAGGACATTCAGCGGCCCCTTCCCGAGCCCCGGCGGCCCGACGCACACCACGTCGCGACCAAACTGGACGTAAAAACTGCGGCGGAATACCGCGATGACTGTGCCGCCGGGGTGGGCGTGCAGGATTGCCTGTGCGAACTCGCCGAGCACGGCGACCCTCATTGTCTCGCCGTGCCGAACCTCGGTTTCCGGTTTGAGCAACACGCTCTCCGCTAGTCGGCGATGATATGCGTTCCGGTCTGTCCGCGCAGGACGGGAAGCACTTCTTCCAGGCGGCCGATCATCACCCGCTTGCCGCCGCCTTCCAGAAACTGGATCGCCGCATCGATCTTCGGCCCCATGCTGCCCGGCGGAAAGTGTCCCTCCGCGTGATACTTCCTGATCTCGGACAGCGTCACGCGCTCGAGCGCCTTCTGGTCCGGCTTGCCGAAATTGATCGCAACGCGCGGCACCGCCGTCAAAATCATGAGGTCATCGATGTGCAGCACGTTTGCCATCAGCGCCGAGGTACGGTCCTTGTCGATCACTGCCTCAACGCCATGACGCTGCCGCTTGCCGGTGCGCACGACCGGCACACCGCCGCCGCCTCCGGCGATCACGACCGCGCCGCTCTTGGCGACAACCTGAATGAGCGAGATATCACAGATGTGCTTGGGTTGCGGCGAAGGAACGACGTGACGCCAGCCGCGGCCGGAGTCCTCGCGCATCTCCCAACCGAGTTCGGCTGTGAGCGCCTGCGCTTCTTCCTTGCTGTAAAAGTAGCCGATCGGCTTTGATGGATTTTTGAACGCCGGGTCGTCCGGGTCGACCTCGACCTGCGTGAGAAGACAGACAACGTGGCGCGGGTTGTCGACCGCACGCAGCGCGTTCTCCAGCGCCTGCATCAGCAGATAAGCGATTCCGCCCTGGCTGTGCGCGACGCAGATATCGAGCGTCATAGGCTCGACGCGCTGGCGCGCCAGCGATTGGCGCATGAGAATCTTGCCGACCACCGGGCCGTTGCCGTGCGTGATGATCAGCTCGGTGTTGAGCTCCATCAGGGGCAGCAGCGCCTTGCCCAGGTTTGCTGCGACGTCCGCCTGCTCGCTCGGCGTGCCGCGGATGCCTTCCGGATGCGTGGCGTTCCCGCCGATCGCAATGACAAGGCGGCTCGGAATCTCGTCTTTGATGGGCATAGCCGAATCCCTGGATCACCCGGCTGCAAAGGCAAAGTCTAGGCGATCGATCCCGGCATTGCAAAGTTTTTCGAAATTATTGGCGTTCGACTATATAACGACATTCTTCGATCTTTGTTGCCGAATTCCGGTCGATCCCATATGGTGCAAAACCATCAAGAACAGTCAGCCGGCGCGGCGCAGGAGTTGACGTTGGAGAAAATCGAGCTCGCAAACAAGGAAACGGTACGAAGAATTCTGCAGGGCGAGCCGGTTCTCATCGACGTACAGCCTGCGGGCGAGGTCATCAAGGGCCTCACCAGAAACATGATCCTGCACGCCGGGCCTCCGATCACCTGGGATCGCATGTGCGGCCCGATGCGCGGCGCGGTCTGCGGCATTGCGATGTTCGAGGGCTGGGCGAAGGACCTTGCGGAAGCCGAAGCCGCGGCCGGCGGCGGAAAGTACGCATTCCATCCCAACCATCACTTCGGCGCGGTCGGGCCGATGACCGGCATGACCACGATGAGCCAGCCGGTGATGATCGTCGAGAACAAGACCTTCGGCAATCGCGCCTACTGCACCGTCAACGAAGGCCTCGGCAAGGTGATGCGCTTCGGCGGCAACGACGCCGAGGTGCTCAACCGCCTGCGCATGATCGCAACCGTGCTCGGCCCTGCTTTATCCGCGGCGTTAAAGGCAAGCGGCGGCATCCCGCTGAAAAGCATCATCGCGCGCGGGCTCGCGATGGGCGACGAAATGCACCAGCGCAACGTCGCCTGCTCGGCCCTGTTCCTGCGCGAGATTGCGCCGTTCCTGGCGCAGACATCGACCGACCCCACGAAACTCGCCGAGGTCCTGAGCTTCATCGGCAGGAACGACCAGTTCTTCCTCAACATCGCGATGGCGATGGGCAAGGCGATGACCGACCCGGCAAACGGAATCGAAGGTTCCTCGATCGTCACCGCGATGTGCCGCAACGGCACGGACTTCGGTGTGCGCGTGAGCGGCACCGGCGAACGGTGGTACACCGCGCCGGTCGAAATGCCGACCGGGCTTTATTTCCCCGGTTATTCCGAGAAAGACGCCAATCCCGACATGGGCGACTCAGCGATCGTCGAGACTGTCGGGCTCGGCGGCTTCGCGATGGCAACTGCAACTGCGGTCGCGGGCTTTGTCGGCGCCGGATCGGCGAGCGAAGCGGCGAACTTCACCAAGGCAATGTACGAGATCACGGTTGCGCGCAATCCCGACTGGACCATGCCCAATCTCGACTATGCCGGCGTTCCGACCGGGATCGATATCCGCAAGGTTCTGCAGACCGGCACCGCGCCCGTTATCAACACCGGTATCGCCCACAAGCAGCCGGGCGTCGGCCAGGTCGGCGCGGGCGTTGTGCGGGCGCCACTCGCCTGCTTCGAGCGCGGCCTCGAAGGGCTGGCAGAGACCTTGGGATAGCGGCCGGAATGTCCGCGCGATCGGCTTCGAATTCGGTAAAATAGGTTCGACAGAATGAAGAAAGCCATTGTCCAGGACCGACCAGCGAGCATGAGGCAGTCCTTCAGCGGTGACGCGCCGGTCTTTCCGCCGCGCGAGCCGCAATCGCGCACGCTGGCGAACGACGTTTTCGAGAAGCTGCGTGCCGACATCCTGAGCAGTTCATTGCCGCCGGGCATGAAGCTGCGCTTCGATGACCTGCGCGAGGCCTACAAGGTCGGCTTGAGCCCCCTGCGCGAGGCGCTGTCCCGGCTTGCGGAGAACCGGCTGGTGGTGGCGACCGGACAGCGCGGCTTTCGTGTGCCGTCCGTGTCCGTGCGCGACATTCTCGATATCGCGATGGTGCGCAAGGAAGTGGAAGGGCTGGCGCTGCGCCTGTCGATCCAGAACGGCGACGATGCCTGGGAAGCGCGGGTGGTCGCGGCGCGCCACAAGGTGACGCTGCTGGAAAAGGCCGGCAAGAATGTTGCAGAAGACATATGGGAAAGCCGCCACCGCGAATTCCATTACACGCTCGTGTCGGCGTGCCAGTCCGAGTGCCTGCTTCACCTGCACGGCCTGCTCAGCGACCAATTCGACCGCTATCGCCGCCTGTCGGCGCAGAGCCGCTTGCCGAACTCGCCACGCTCGCTGATCCACCAGCAGATTCTCGAGGCGGCGCTCAAGCGCAACGCTGATCTTGCGGTTCGCCTGCTCGGCGAGCACATCGACAAGGCGGCGCAGTTGATCGTCGCCGGCCTGTCACCGCCCGAAGAGCCGCACGTTGCGGACAGAAAGCAGAAACGCCGCAGGCGCGCGTAAGTCCATGCTTCAATCGAAAGCATTCAGCGGCCGGCTTCTCGATCTGTCCAATCGCGACCGGCACGCGTGCTTCGGCGCGGAGCTGCAAGTCTCAGGTCCTACGTTTTCCGAGATTTTGCCCCAACAGAACAACGCGCAGCACGGCAATCTCGTCATGCCGCCTTTCACCAATGCGCATGATCACGTCCGGGGAACACGTCCAATTTCAATCGGGGCATTCGATCTGCCGCTCGAGTTGTGGCTGGTCTACATGACCAAGCTTCCGCCGGCGGATCCTTATTTGGTCGCGGCTGCCGCGCTCGGACGCCAGGCGCTGGGCGGCGTCGGCACCATCATGATCCATTACACGCGGCCGCAGAATCCCAACGCTCTCGGCGAAGAACTGGAAGTCGTTGCCAAAGCCGCAACCGACATCGGCGTTCGCGTCGCCATCGCCGTCGCCATGCGAGATCAAAACCCGCTGGGCTACGGGCCGGTTGAACAATTGCTCGACGGCCTGGATCCCGCCGACAAGGAGGCTGTTCGCGCCAGGCTGCTATCGGCGCCGCAATCGCCGCAAGACACGGTTCAGTTCGTCGATGATCTGGCGGCCAGGGTCGAATCCCCGCTGGTGACGGTTCAATACGGTCCCTACGGTGCAGAATGGTGCTCGAGGCCGCTGCTGAAGCTGATCGCCGAGAGATCGGCGCTGACCGGGCGCCGCGTGCATATGCATCTGCTCGAGTCGCGTGTTCAGCGCGAATATCTCGACCATATTTATCCGGACGGGGTCATTAAATATTTCGACAGCATCGGTCTGCTGTCGCGGCGGCTTTCCGTGGCGCACGGCGTGTGGCTGCGGCCTGACGAGCTTGAGTTGTTAGGCGAGCGCGGCGTGACGATCAGCGTGAACTCCAGTTCGAATTTATCAATACGGTCCGGCATATCGCCGATGCGGAAAATGCACGAGTTGGGAGTTCCATTCGCGATGGGACTGGATGGATTCAGCGTCGACGACGATGACGACGCATTCCGTGAATTGCGCCTGAACTATCTTCTGCATCAGGGCCTCAGCCTGGAAAACGGCGTCCCGCTTTCAAAGCTGCTTCATTCAAGTTGTTATGGCGGACGCTTCAGTGTCACCGGGATCGAGGCGGGCGCCGGAATCGCGGCCGGTGAACCGGCCGATTTGATGGTGGTCGATTATTCCAGGATAACAAACGATGTCTTCATGCCTCTCGATGAGGCGGCGATACTGGTTCGCCGTGCGACGTCGGCTCATCTGAAGCAGCTCGTCGTGGCAGGCCGGACCGTTGTCAGTGATGGCGCCTTGACCGGAATTGACCTCGAACAAATTCAGAGCGAGTTAAACGCCCAGATGCGCGACGGCATGTCGCGCAACAGACCCTGGCAACAGATCTCGGACCGGTTCAGAGAGAACCTCAGAGCATTTTATTCCAGCGGACTGCACCGGTGCGGCTGAACGTGCGACAGCGCGAATTGTCACCTCAGAACCGGGATCAGTTCGTGAGCTTCGGCAGTCTCCGTTCTGCGATCGGCGGCAGGAAAGACCGATCGAAGACTTCGGAAACGGCCGGCGTGCGCGGCAGGCTGTAAGATGCGACCACGACACCAATGGCATCGGCCATACGCTTGTCGTTGATGTCACCGACGCCAATTTCGCGGCTTTCCGGCGTATCGATCAGCGTCCTCGTCACATAGAGCAGCCGCCGTTTTTCGATATCTTTGTTGATCAGCGGCTGTGATTTCGCGAGGAGTTCAATGGCGGCGTCGGGGTTGGCTAGCGTTTCCCGCATCGACCTCGCAATGGCGCGAAGCAGCCCCTTAACCGCTTCCGGCTTGTCCTTGATGAGTTGCTTGGAGACCATCACGCCGTTCGAATAAAGATCAAGCCCCTGATCGCTGTAGTAAAGCCAACGGAAGTCCTTTTCGGGGTCCAGATTGAGCGCGACGAGATTCATATAGCTGGTCGCCGTGAAAACCGCGGATGCGTCGACTTCGTTGCGCAGCAACATTGGCTCTTGAAGCGCCGGGGTCATGTTCAGGATTGTGACTGCCGCCGGATCAAGACCATTTTTCTTCGCAAGGGCGGTGAAGAGCGTAAGCGCGGCCGAACCCGCCGGAGCACCGAGCTTGCGGCCCTTTAAATCCCCCACGGTTTTGATCGGGCCGCTGGTCTTCGTGAGCAGCGCAAACGGAGCCTTGTGGTAGATCATGTACACCATGACCGGCGCGACATCGGGCCGTTGCGCGGTGTTCTGAATGATCGCGTTCACGTCGCCGAATCCGGCGTCATAAGTGCCGGACATGATCCGTGTGACGGTGTAAGCGGAGCCGTCACCCTGATCGATCGTCACGTCGAGATTTTCGTTGGCAAAGTACCCTCTTTCCTTTGCCCAGAAATACCAGGCGTGGATGCCTTGCAGCTTCCAGTCGAGCGTAAAGCGTATCTTGGTCTTGTCCTGCGCACTTGCCGGCGCAACCAATAAAACAACGCTAAGAATAATTCCGATGGCTCGCGCGAAATGCTGCATCTGTCTCTCCTGTGGAGATGGACTGCTTGTTCACTGACGAACCGTCACCGGCCACGGCCTATGGCGCTTGGTTACCATGCCCGAAAGGAATTATGAACTGCACGCACACCGAGTGAGCGCGGCGGGATGCAATTCTTCGAAGATATACGTCCAAGACCGTCGACAGCTTTCTGCACCAAACATCAGATCACAAGTGAGCCGACGCTGGAGCCGCCGCAAACGTAAAGAGTCTGTCCGGTAATGAAGCTGTTGGCCCGATCGGCGAAGAACATCACAGCCCGCGCGACGTCGTCCACGCGGCCCAGGCGTCTGACCGGGATCGCAGCGGCGACAGTCTGCTCGCGCGGATCGCCGGCGGGAATGATGCCGCGGAACATGTCGGTGCCGCCGATCGGCCCCGGCGCGACGGCATTGACCGTAATACCGGATGGGGCGAGCTCGAGCGCCCAGCTACGCGCCAGGCCGATCATGCCTGCCTTGGTCGCGCCATAAGCCGTGCGGTTTGCAAGCCCCAGCGCACCGCGAGATGAGATCAGGACGACGCGGCCGAACGCAGCGGCCTTCATCGCCGGCAGAAAGGCCTGGACCAGAGTCAAGGCCGCGCCGATATGGAGCTGTGTAAGCGCCTGCACATCCTCAGTCGTGGTGTCCGCGATCGATGCCGGCCGGATGACCCCCGCATTATGCACGAGGTGGCTGACGTCGAAGCGCCGGGCAAGCTCGGCCGCGGCTGATTCCACTGCTTTGGCGTCGAGCAGATCCGCCTCGACGGCGTGCAATTTGGCGTGCGTCCAGTCAGGCTTTCCCAGCGCCAGCGACACAACTTCGTAACCGGCCTCCAGCATGTGCCGGCAAATCTCGGCTCCTATGCCGGACGCCCCGCCGGTGACCACGGCGACGCTGGATTGGCTGGTCATGCCCGGCTCTCGATCAGCGCCAGCACGCGCAACGGGCTGCCGGAGCCCTGCTTGATCTTCAACGGGGCCGCGACGATGACCGCGCCCTTCGGCGGCAGCTTGTCGAGATTGGTCAGGCATTGCAGGCCGTAGCGGCCCTTGCCGTGCATGTAGAAATGCGCCGGATAAGGCGGGGTGAAATGCTGCGCCTGGCCGTAATCGGTGCCGATGGTTTCGGTGCCGAAACCATGCACGTCGCGCTGCTCGACCAGCCATTTCACGGTTTCCGGCGCGGGACCGGGCGTGTGCGCGCCATCGTCGCCCATGCCGGCATAGTCGGGATAAGACTTCTTCGACCAGTCGGTGCGCAGCAGCACCCATTCGCCGGCGCCGATGCGGCCGTGCTTTTTCTCCCACGCTTCGACGAAAGCCACTGTCACGACGAAATCCGGATCGGCCGCGCATTCCTGCGAGCAATCGACCACCGACGCCGGCGCGATGAAGTTGCGCGGGTCGATGGTATCGACCGCGTTATTGGGCAGATCCTTGCCGGAGATCCAGTGGATCGGCGCATCGAAATGCGTGCCGGTATGCTCGCCGATCGTGATGTTGTTCCAGTACCAGGCCGGTCCGCGCTCATCGTAGCGCGATACTTCCTCGATGCGGAATGGCGCGCACTGGCCGAACTCGGGCGGCAGCACGATCGTCGGGAATTCCTGCGACAGCGTCTGCGTCAAGTCGACGACGCGGATCGAACCCCGCGCCACGCGCTCCGCGAACGAGAGAAGATCGGAAGCCATCACCTCTCCTACCCTGCCATCTCGCGCTCGAGCGCCTTGGGATTGACCGCCAGCCGCGCACGAACATCCTCGGCGATATCGCCGACGAACGCATCCTCGAGGCCGCGCTGCAGCGCCTGCACGACCGCCCTGGCCAGCGCCGCCGGTGTCACCTTCGGCGGCGGCACCGTCTGAAACCATTCCGTCTCCAGCGGGCCGAAGAACACGTTAAGCACCTTCACCCCGCCGGGCCGCAACTCGGCCCGCATGCATTGCGCCGCCGAAAGCGAGGCCGCTTCCGCCGCCGAATAGGCGCCATAGGCCGGCCAGTTCATCAGCGCGTGCACCGACAGAAGGTTGACGAAAGCCGCGGCCGAGTTGACCCCATCGGCGCCGCGCGAGCGCATCGCTGGCCCGAAAGCCTGCGCCAGGCGCATCAGGCCGAAATAGCGCACGTCCATCTCCTCGCGCGCGACGGTGAGCCCGTGCCGCTGCAGGATGCCGCCGGGGCGCACGTGCTCCGCGGTGTTGACCAGGATATCGACGCGGCCGCCGTTCTGCTCGGCCTGCTCCGTGACCGACTCGGTGTCGGTCACGTCGAGCGGCACGATCTCGACGCGCTCGACGGCGCGCAACGCGTCGTGGCCCGGGAACGGCTTCCACGGGTCGGCGACGCCGACGAAGACGATGGACGCGCCGGCCTCGGAAAAGGCCTTCGCCATCGCCTGCCCAACCGCCGTGCGGCCGTTGGTGATGAGCACGCGGCGGAATTTCGGATCGCAGGTCATCTCGCGCAGTTGCGGATCGTCGGCCATGTTGGGGGTGTCTTTCTCGGGCAAGGCGATCATGACGGGCGCGCCGCCTTTGTCGAGCTTGAGATCAAGGCGCACGCGCTCGCCCTCGCGCACGTCTCCGTGCAGGTGCGAGAGCACGACCGGGCCGCAATCGAGCTTGGCCAGGCCGGCGCGCCAGGGCGTGCGCTCGCGGAAATAAGGATCCGTCGAGGTGTGGATCGCAGTCTCCGCGAGAATCACACCGCGATTGTCGACGGGCACGAAAGGCACGCGCGCCGACAGGCACTTCGGGCAGGCATCGCGCGGCGGATAGAAGACCGTCTTGCAATCGGCACAGGTTTGCAACTCGAAACGGCCTTGCGCGGCGGCTGCGGTCAGTCCCTGCGCGGTGCGGCTGCGGATCGCCTGCGGATAGAGCGGCTGCCGCGTCTTCTTGAGCGGGTCCTTGCGCTTCGGACGAATCAGCGGCGCGGTCACGAGGCCCTCCCCAGAACAGCGGCGCCGGACGACAGGCCGCGGTCGTAATTGATCATACCGAAGCCGGAGACTACGGCGAGCCTGGCGTCCTTGACCGGTTTGCCGATCGGCACACCGGTCAGCTGGCGTATCGCCTCGGTGAACCCAAGATATCCGCCGGCCGCTCCCGCCTGGCCGGTCGAAAGCTGGCCGCCGGAGGTGTTGTGCGGGAAGCTGCCATCGGTGGTGAAGCTGTGACCGCGGATAAAGTCGGGCCCCTCGCCTTTGCCGCAGAAGCCGAGATCCTCGAATTGCATGATGACGATCACCGGATAGTCGTCATAAGTCTCGACCAGATCGACGTCGTCGGGCTTCACGCCCGCCATCTGCCACAACTCGTCGACGTCGAGCGCCCAGCCGCCGCGATACTGGATCGGATCGTCGGGAAAGGCATTGTGCCGCTCAACGGTCGATAGCACGCGCACCGCGGGCAGCCCGAGAGATTTCGCCACGTCGGCGCGGCAGACGAGAAATGCTTCCGCGCCCGCGCACGGCATCACGCAGTCGAACAGATGCAGCGGATCGGAGATCGGCCGCGCGGCCATGTATTCATCGAGCGTGAGCTTCTTCTTCATCATGGCGAAGGGGATGGCCAGCGCGTTGTCCCGCTGCGCCACGCAAAGCTTGCCGAAGTCCTCGCGCCTGGCGCCGTATTTGTTCATGTAATTCCTGGTGATCAGCGCGAAAGACGCGTTGGCGCCGCCGGAGCCGTAAGGATAGACGGCATCCTGGGCAAAGCGCGAGAACGTGGTCAGCGTCTTGCGGAAAGAATCGACATGGTTGGTGTCGCCGGCGACGCAGGCGACGAATTGCGCATCGCCGCTTTGCACGGCGCGTGCCGCACGGCGCAAGCCCACCACGCCGCTGGCCCCGCCGAGCGGCACGTGGTCGAGCCAGCGCGGCGTCAGCCCCAGATGCTGCGTGACGCCGACCGCGGTATCTGCACCGAGAGTGAAGCTCGACAGCACCAGGCCGTCGATGTCTTGCGGCCGGATTTTCGCGGTACGTGTGAGATCGTGCAGCGCACGGCCGATCCACCAATGCGCGCTATTGGTCGAATAGCGCCGGTACGGAATGGTGACGGGAGCGCAGGCGACGACGCCGTCATAGGCCATGCGAGCCCGGGCGGCGCTCATGCGCGGACCGGCGGAACAATACGGAAAGGAACCGTCGGCTGGCGCATCACATGAACAGCTGGATGTTGCCGAAGGCCGCCTCGCTGTTGACGAGGTCGACGCGCTTCAGCCTGATCTTCAGCGACCCATTGACGACCGTCAGCGTGTGCGTCGCCCAGGCGGCGTAGAGCTGCTGGTCGTCGTAGCGCGTCTCGACGTAATGCATCGGCGTCCAGGTGACGTATTCGTTGTTTGTCTCGTCGCGGCGGTTGACTTGCGGTGCCTGCAACAGATGGTGGCAGCGGCTCTTCGGCTTTTGCGAAAAGGTGCGGTTACCCTTGAGCCGTTCGACGCGGATTTTAAGGAGCAGCTTGTCTTCATACATCAGCGAGGCGGTCAGTCGCGCGTCGGTCTGGCCCCATTCCAACGGCATCCAGTAGATTCCATCCTCGGTAAACAGGTCGAGCCACTCCTCGAAGCGGTGCTGATCGATCAGCCGGGCCTCGTGGATGACGAAGTCGATGAGCTCCCGGTCGGTCGGCAGGGTCATCGCCAGTGTCCGCTCACATCGACATCGTCATGAATTTCGACCAGGCATGAAACTGGTTACGCATCTGCCATTCCGTGGTGCCGTTCGTCTCGGCGGTCACGTCAGGCTGCTCGGACGGGTCGTACAGCCGCTGCACATTGACCCACTGATTGGCGTCGACATGCAGCCCTTCCTGCGCGCGTTCGTACATTTCCAGGTCATCGTGACCGACGACCGAGGTTGGCGCATTGATCAGCCGGTTATACATCAGCGTGCGCTCAAGCAGCATGTCCGGGGCATCGACCAGGCGGAACGTCCACGATTCAACCAGCGTCTTGTCGGCGGCGAGCGGCTTGAACAGGCGGATGAGCTGGATCGGGCCTTTGATCATCAGATTGGGGAAATAGACGGTGTTGTGCCGGTTCTCGCCAAGGATCGCCTTGGCCCGCTCCTCGCCATAGGCCGCAACCATCTTCTCGAAATAGCCGGGGATGGCTGAGTAATCGGAATGGATCGAGTGATGCACGCCGGTATGGCCGTGGCCATTCGGCCAGACGCGGATGCCCATGTTCTCGAAGAATTCGTAGGGCGCCATGAATGGAGCGTAGATCTCGACCGCCATCGGCTTCTTGCTGCCGGGGGGTGCGTTCTCCCAGACCTTGATGGCGGTTCCGGCCGAGGACTCGTGCGCCACCATGGGATGGCAGGTGTCGGTCTGGTTCTCGACCAGCATCTTCCAGTTGCAGTTGTGCATGTAGCGCAGCACACCGCCAGCGACCTCAAGCCTGCCGGCGGGTGAACGGTCGACCATGTTGTCGAAGCTCGACAGACTTTCGCCAAAGAACTCCTCGAAGCCGGGGCCGACGTCGTTCAGCTTCGCGAAGATGAAGCCGCGGTAATTGTGCATGTGGCGCACCGGCGCCATGCCCTTGGCGGCGTGGCTCTGCTCCAGGCCGGTGTTCTCGTAACCTTTCTTCAGCGGAATCGCCAGCAGCGAACCGTCGGTGCGGAAGCTCCAGGCATGGTAGGGACAGCGAAAGAACTTGCCGGCATTGCCGCAGGTCTCGGTGGTGATGCGCGTGCCTTTGTGCGGGCAGCGGTTATAAAGGACCTTCACGCTATTGTCGGTGTGGCGCACCATCAGGATCGGCTGCGCGCCGATGGCAGTGCCGAAATAGTCGCCCGGATTAGGCACCTGGCTCTCGTGGCCGACATACACCCAGGTGTTGGCGAAGAGATGCTCCATCTCGAGCTGGAATACCTCGTCGTCGATGTAAACATCGCGGTGCACCTCGATCGGCCGGACGAGATTGCGGACGGCTTCGACATTGTCACGGTATCTCGACATCGCTCATTGCTCCTTCATCGTCACAGATCGATGACCAGACGCGGCGTCTTCGATCGCGACACGCAAATCTGCATTTTCTTCCCCTCCGCCTTCTCGGCGTCGGAAAGGATGTAGTCCCGGTGATCCGGCACGCCCTCGAGCACCTGCACCTGACAGATGCCGCAGTCGCCGCGCTTGCAGTCGTGCAACGGATCCTCGCCGGCCTCGATCAGCACATCGAGGATGGTCTTGCCGGGTGGAATTAGAAAACTTTCGCCGGTGCTTTTCAACACGACTTCGAACGGCTGATCGCCGGCCTGCGGCGCTGCCGCGGTGAACAGCTCGAAGCGCAGGCGCCCGGCGTCCCAGCCGAGTGCCTTGGCAGTGGCAATGGCGGCATCGATCATCGCGCGCGGGCCGCAGCAATAGACCGGCTCTCCGCCGCCGAGCGCGGCGAGAAGGCCCGGGACGTCGAAGACGCGGCCGGCAGTATCGTCGGTGTGCAGCGACAGCCGCTCGCCGCAAAGCCGTTCAATGTCGCCGACAAAGGCGAGCTGGTCGCGCGCGCGTCCGGCGTAATAAAGCCGGTACGGCCGGCCTTCCGCCGAGAGCGCCGCCGCCATCGACATGATCGGCGTGATGCCGATGCCGCCGGCGAGAAGCACCACGGGCAGCGGGCTTGGTTCAAGCGGGAAATTATTCGCCGGCGGCAGCACGGCAACCTGGTCGCCGGGCTTGAGCGCATGCATGTAGCGCGAGCCGCCCTGGCTCGGGTCCTCCAGCCGCACGCCGAGCCGGTAGGCATCGGGGCGCGTGGTGGCGTGCGGATCGCTGTGCAGGTTGATGAGCGAATAGGAACGGTCGTCGCCGCTCGGCAGCCGCACGCGCACATGCGCGCCGGGCTGCCACGACGGCAGCGGCTCCCGGTGCGGACGGGCGAGGCGAAGGGAGCGGATCAGCGACGTTTCGGCCCGCACCTCCGTGACGGTCAGCAAAAGTCCCTCGGCATCGGCCATTTGCGGAATAATAGTATCCCGCTTGGCACCGCTGCTAGAGGCCTTTCGGGTGCGTCATGAACTCTTCAATGATCTCCTTTGGCGGTTGCACGAACTCGGCCGCGCGACTGACGCCGAGGCCGGCGAACCGGCGCAGCTTGACCGCGAGTTCCGCCATCTTGACCGTGATCGGGATGCCGTTGATCACCGGCGCGCCGTCGACCGTATGCTCGTGCAAAGCCGAAAACAGCAGCATCGGAATGCCGCCACCGGGGATCAGCACCTCGCAGCCGGCGGCAACAAGAGGCTTAGCCTGCTCGGCGAACAGGTCGCGCACCTCGTCTGCGAGTTTCTGCGATTCATAGGCCTTCAGGATCTGCCCAGGCTCGAAGCGCAGGGCGTGCACGCCGGTAATGCGCCGTTCCAGGCCGTATTTCGTGATCTGATGATGGAACCAGGGAATGTAGCGCGTATTGATTGTGACGATACCGATGCGCTGGCCGAGCTGGCAGCTGTAGAGCATCGAGGCTTCGCCGAGCGCCACAACCGGAATCTTGACCACCGAACGCGCTTCGTAGAGGCCGGCGTCCTGGAAGTGCCCTATGACGAAGGCGTCATAGCCTTCACGCTCGGCGCGCACGGCGTTGCAGATCACCTCGCGCGCACAACGCATCTCGACAATCGGATGGGCATAGGAATCGTGCGGGGTGATGCCTTTGACATCGACCTCGGTGCCTTCGTCGACGATATTTTTCAGGTGTGCGCGCAGGCGATCCCAGTAGATCTTGCCGTTCTCGTAGTCGACGTAGCTCTGGTACCAGATGCGCATTTCAACCCTCTTTGCTCGGACCGCGCGAGCGCGCCGGTGACGTTGCCGCGCGGAGATGCTTTAAGTTAGAAGCATTTTCCGGAAATGACCAATATGCCGGCCCAACAGACGCCCCGCGATCCGCTCGTCGACGAGCTCTGCCGCGCGTTTCCGCCGCGGATGCGGACCGTGCCGGAGATGCTGATCCGGCGGGCCGAGCGCCACGGCGGCCGGCCGCTGGTTTCCGCCGGCGGCGCAACCTGGACCTATGCCCAGGCGCGCGACGAAGCTGGCCGCTTCGGCCAGACCTTGCGCACCGCCGGCATCAAAAACGGCGATCGTGTTGCGCTGATCTGTTCCAACCGTCTGGAATTTCTGCGCGTTTTTCTCGGCTGCGCGTGGATCGGGGCGGTGTCGGTACCAATCAACACCGCATCGCGCGGCCATCAGTTGCAGCACATATTGTCCAATTCCGCCGCCCGCCTGCTGATCGTCGAAGGCGCTTTCGCCGCCAATCTCGACCACCTCGATATCGCCGCACTCCCGCTCGACATGATCTGGACGATCGATGCTGCGGCACCGGTGCGCGCGGGCAAGATCGTGTCCACACCGGTGCCTGCGTCCGGTGTCGGCTGCGCCGCGCAGGCGCTGCGGCCGCGCGACCTGCTGACGATCCTCTATACGTCCGGGACGACCGGCCCGTCGAAAGGCGTCTGCTGCCCGCATGCCCAATATTTCTGGTGGGGCGTCAACACGGCGGCGCTGCTCGGTCTCGGTGAAAACGACCGGCTGCAATCGACCTTGCCTTTGTTCCACACCAACGCCCTCAACACGTTCTTTCAGGCGATGCTGATGGGCATCGATGTCACCTATGAGAAGCGCTTTTCCGCTTCGGACTTCTATGCCGCGCTCACCCGCTCACAGGCGACGGCGACCTACGTCCTCGGGGCGATGGTGCCGATCCTGCTCTCGCGTCCGCGTTCGCCGGAGGAAAGCGCGCACCGTGCGCGCATCGCGCTCGCGCCCGGCGTTCCCGCGCGCTTCCATGCCGAGTTCACCGAACGCACCGGCATCAGACTGATCGACGGCTGGGGATCGACGGAGACGAACTTTGTGCTCGGAACGACCTGTGACAAGCAGCGGCCCGGAACGATGGGCCCTGTGTGTGCCGGCTTTCAGGCGCGCGTGGTCGACGATGACGACAACGACGTTGCGGACGGTCAGTCCGGCGAGCTGCTCGTGCGTGCCGACGCCCCTTATGCTTTCGCCACGGGATATTTCGGTGCGCCCGAGAAGACCATCGAGGCCTGGCAGAATTTGTGGTTTCACACCGGCGACCGCGTCATACGCGAACCCGACGGGTATTTCCGTTTCGTCGACCGCATTAAGGATGCGATCCGTCGTCGCGGCGAAAACATCTCCTCGTTCGAGGTGGAGCAGGTCCTGCTGAGCCATCCGGCGGTTGCAATCGCCGCCGCTTTTCCCGTGCGCTCGCCGCTCGCCGAGGACGATGTCATGGCTGCTGTCGTGCTGCATCCCGGACAGGCGCTCGCCCCGCTCGAACTCATCAAATACTGCGAGCCGCTCCTTCCGTATTTCGCAGTGCCGCGATATGTGGAATTTGTGAGCGAGTTGCCGACGACTGAGAGCGGAAAGGTCCAGAAATACAAGCTAAGTGAACGCGGCGTCACCGCGGGCACGTGGGATCGCGAGGCGGCCGGCTATAAGCTCAAGCGCGCCTAAGCCGCATCTTGACGATGATTGATGATCATTGACATCCAAAAATCGATCACTTTACGATTAAAATAATTGGCGGTGCCGCCGGCATAATGCATTTCCGCGGAGCGTTGCGAAACGTGAGTAATCTCAACGCCACCGGAACGGTTCGAGCCAACGAATGTAAGCTCCTAGAAAGACCCACAAGCGGGCGATCATCAACATTCACGTAGGGATGGAAAACACCATGAGAAAACTCACTCTCGGCGTGGCCGCCCTGGCCGGATTGTGCTTTGTCGCGCCGGCCACCGCGCAGGATATCACCGTTGGTTTTGTCACTTCGCTGAGCGGCCCGGCGTCGTCGATCGGCTTGAACTACGAGAAAGGCATCAACGCCGCCTACGCTTATCAGAGCGAGGTCGATGGCCACAAAATCAATCTGGTCAAGCTCGACGACGGATCCGATCCATCGGCTGCGACACAGAATGCGCGAAAGCTGGTCCAGCAGAACCACGTCGACATCATGATCGGGACGTCGAGCGCGCCCGCCACAAACGCGATGCTGACGGTCGCCAACGAGCTGAAAGTGCCGTTCGTCGGCGTCTCGCCGGTGAATGTGAAGATTCCTGCAGAGGGCCATCCCTGGGGCATCTCGGTGCCGCAAACGCCCAGCCTGATGGTCAAGGTGATCGCCGATCGCATGAAGCGCGAGGGCATCAAGACCACCGGGTTTATCGGCTTCACGGATTCCTGGGGCGACCTCGTCTATAACGGAGCCAAGGCGGCCGAGCAGAACGGCGGCCCGCAGGTGACAAGTAACGAACGCTATACGCGCACCGACACTTCGGTCACAGCCCAGGCGCTGAAAGTCATGGCGACCAAGCCGGATGCCCTGCTCGACGGCGGGTCGGCGACGCAGGCCGCGCTGCCGCTGCTGGAGATGCGCAAGCTCGGCTTCAAAGGCAACTTCTACGGCACGCCGGCGCTGCTCAACCGCGACTTCGTGCGCATCGGCGGCAAGGCTGCCGAAGGCGTGCAGGTTTCGGCCGGGCCGGTGATCGTGACCTCACAGCTTCCGGATTCGCACTTCTCCAAGAAGATCGGCACCAAATTCCATGAGGTGTTCAAGAAGGTGAACGGGTCGGAGGCCGATGACGGCTTTTCCGGTTATTCGTTCGACGGCTGGCTGATCTTCCTCAATGCCGCCAAGGTTGCCCTCAAGCAGGCCAAACCGGGCACGCCGGAATTCCACGAGGCGCTGATGCAGGCGATCTATTCCAACAAGGACATTGCCGGCGTGCACGCCGTCTACAACTTCACGCCGAAGTCCTATTACGGGGTCGACGAGCGCAGCCTCGTCGTCGTCAAGCTCGTCGATGGCAAGTGGATGTATCAGCCCTGATTGAATCCGTCGACTATCGCGGCGATCTGATCATGACACCATGAATTCCCAGATCGCCGCGATACTCACAATAGATGGCATTGCCACCGGCGCCATCTACGTTCTGATCGCGCTCGGCTTCGTCCTGATCTTCGTCGTCACGCGCATCATCTTCGTCCCCTTCGGCGACATCACCGCTTTCACCGCTCTCACGCTGGCCGACCTCGAATCCAAGCGGCTGCCCGGCACCGTTTCAATGATCGTGGTGCTTGCCGCCGCTGCGGCGTTGATGGAGGCGGTCGCGCTGCTGCGCATGGGCGCCCGCGAGCGCATTCCACGTGCGCTCTTTTATTATCTTGTTCTGCCGCTCATACCGGCCGCCGTGGTCTGGCTGACGGCGGGAATGGCACTCGCCGCCCCGCTACGGATCCTTCTCACCGTGGCCTTGATATTGCCGCTCGCGCCTCTGCTCGATCGCATCGTCTTCCGGCCCATCGCGGACGGATCGGTGCTTCTGCTGCTGATCGTCTCCGTCGCGCTGCACTTCGCCCTGGTCGGCATCGGCCTGCTGTTTTTCGGCCCCGAAGGCGTTCGAACCCAGAGCCTGGTCGATTTCAGCATGGAGATCGCCGGCACGCCGGTGTCGGGCGAGGCCATTCTGATCGTCGCCTCCGCCGCCTTCTTCAGCTTCCTGCTTTTCCTGTTTTTCAATTTCACGCTCTACGGCAAGGCGCTGCACGCCACTGCCATGAACCGGACCGGCGCGCGGCTGATGGGCATCCGGCCGCACCAGTCCGGCACCATTGCTTTTCTGCTCGGTTCGCTGCTGGCCGCCGTTTCGGGCATCCTGATCGCGCCGGTCAACACGATATTCTACGATTCCGGCTTCCTCATCGGGCTGAAAGCTTTCGTCGGCGCCATAATCGGCGGCCTCGTCAGCTTTCCCGTAACCGCGGTCGGCTCGATCTTCGTCGGCATTCTCGAAAGTTTTGCTGCTTTCCAGAGCAGCCCGTTCAAGGAAGTGATCGTCTTCTCGATTCTCATTCCGGTCCTGTTGTGGCGTTCTTATTCGTTCGTTCATTCCGAGGAAGAGGACGAGGAATGAGCCCACGCGCCGCCAGGACGATGACCTTTGCCGCAGTGATCGCGCTTCTGGCCGCGCCGCTTTATCTCGCACCGTTCACAATCACGCTGCTGAACTACATCGGCATCTATTCGCTCGTCGCGCTGGGATTGGTGCTCCTGACGGGCGTCGCGGGCATCGTGTCGTTCGGCCAGGCTTCGTTCATGGGCATCGCCGCCTACGCCACCGCCTGGACCAGCGCGCTGATGGGTTATTCGCCCTGGCTCGGCCTCGTCCTGGCGGTGATCGTCACCTGCGCGGTCGCCGCCGTCCTCGGCGCGGTGACCTTGCGGCTGCAGGGCCACTTCCTGTCGCTCAGCACCATTGCCTGGGGCCTCGCCCTCTATTTCACCTTCGGCAACATCGCCGGATTGGGCGCGTATAACGGCATCTCGTCGATCCCGCCGGTATCGATCGGCACCCTGCCGCTCGTCGGCAGCGGCCAGATCTTCTACCTGATCTGGGGCGTGCTGCTCGTGAGCATGCTGGCCGCGCACAATCTGCTCGGCTCGCGCGTCGGCCGCGCCATGCGCGCCCTGCGCGGCGGCAACGCTTTGGTCGAGTCGCTCGGGGTCAACGCCCTGCATATCCGGCTGGCGACTTTCGTCATCGCCGCATTGCTCGCCGCGCTCTCCGGCTGGCTCATCGCACATATGGGTCGCTTTGTGAGCCCGACGCCGTTCGACGTCACCATGAGCATCGTGTTCCTGATGATGGCTATGGTCGGCGGCGCCGGCTATCTGCTCGGTGCCGTGGTCGGAGCCGCGCTGATAACGCTGCTCAAGAACTGGATCCAGGACGTGCTGCCGCTCGTTGCACCGAGCACATCGGGCCAGCTTGAGATCGTCGTCTTTTCGGCGCTGTTCATTGTCTTCCTGCAGCGCGCCCGCGACGGCATCGTGCCCTACGTGGCGCAATGGCTGCCGGAGCCGAAGCGCGAGCGACCGCCCGAGGCCGAGCCCCTGTCGCGGCGCGCGCAGCCTGAGAAAGGACGCGTGCTGATGACGGTCAGCGCCGCGACCCGCCGTTTCGGCGGCCTCGTCGCCGTCAACGACGTGAGCTTCGATGTGCGCGCCGGCGAAATCCTGGCGCTGATCGGCCCCAACGGCGCCGGCAAGACCACGATGTTCAACCTCATCACCGGCGCGCTGCGGGCCAGTGGCGGCCGCATAGCCTTCGCCGATGAGGACATCACCGACGCTTCGGCGTACACCATCGCCGCGGCCGGGATCGCGCGCACGTTCCAGCACGTCAAATTGCGGCCGAAGATGTCGCTGCTCGACAATGTCCTGCTCGGCGCCTATGGCCGCACGCACGCGGGCTTCCTCTCGGGCGCATTGCGGCTCGACCGGACGGAAGAGCGGCGCGCGCGCAGCGAAGCGATGAAGCAACTCGACCGCGTCGGACTGGGCGAGCGGCCTTACGATCTCGCCGGCAATCTGCCGCTCGGCAACCAGCGCCTGCTCGAGATCGCCCGGGCTCTCGCCGCCGATCCCATTCTGCTGATACTCGACGAGCCGGCCGCCGGCCTTCGCCGTCAGGAGAAGCTGGCGCTGGCCGACCTGCTGCGCAATTTGCGCACCGAAGGACTGACGATCCTGCTGGTCGAGCATGACATGGACTTCGTCATGGGTCTGGTCGACCGGATCGTCGTAATGGATTTCGGCTGCAAGCTCTGCGAGGGCGTGCCGCATGTGGTGCGTGCGGATCCGCGCGTGCAGGAAGCCTATCTCGGAGGCGTTACCTGATGGCCCTGCTCGCGATAGAGAACGTCAGCGTCTGCTACGGCAAGGCCGAGGCCGTGCGCAACGTCTCGCTTCTGGTCGAGCGCGGACAAATCGTCACCGTCATCGGCCCGAACGGCGCCGGCAAGACCAGCCTGCTGACCACCGCGATCGGCCTGCTGCGGTCGACGGGCAGTATCCGATTCGACGGGGCCGACGTCTCCGGCGTCGAAACCGAGCGACGCATCGAGATGGGCTTCTGCCTCGTGCCCGAGCGGCGCGAGCTGTTCGCCGGCATGTCGGTTGCCGACAACCTGCGGCTCGGCGCCTACTGCCGCCGCAGCGACCCGGGCGGCGTGAAACGCTCGATGGACGAGGTGTTCGACCGCTTCCCGCGCCTGCGCGAGCGGCACGCACAGAAGGCCGGCACATTGTCGGGCGGCGAACGGCAGATGCTCGCGCTCGGCCGCGCGCTGATGGCGAAGCCGCAACTCCTGATGCTCGACGAGCCGAGCCTTGGGCTCGCGCCGCTGATCACGCGCGAAATCTTCCGGATCATCGCCTCCTTGCGCGAACTCGGCGTTTCGATTCTGCTGATCGAGCAAAACGCGCGGGCGGCGCTTGAGACGGCCGACTTCGGCTACGTGATGGAAACCGGCGAGATCGTGCATTCCGGGCCAGCAACGGCCCTGATGCACGACCCGCGCCTGATCGCCACCTATCTCGGCCGCCACGAGGGCGACTAAGGGCTCTTGTCCGGTGATACCGGAGGACGCGCCAGGCCGGCCTCGTTCAAGGCGCGGAGAAAAGCGGCGAGCCGCTCGCGGCGATAAGCAGGCACGTCCATTCCACCATAATTGTAGAAGCCCTTGCCGTCGCGCAGCCCGTTGCGGCCCGCGGCCATGTTGTCGTGCACGATCTTCGGCGCCTCGAAGCGCTTGTCGTCCATTGCATCGGCCATGTAGCGGCTGGCGTAATAAAGGATATCACCGCCGCCCCAGTCGATGAATTCGAGCAGACCGAGGACCGCAAAGCGGAAGCCGAAGCCGTATTTCACCGCCTTGTCGATGTCTTCCGCTGTGGCGACGCCTTCCTCCACCAGCCGCGCCGCTTCGTTCATCGCCAGCGCCTGGATGCGCGGCACGATATAGCCCGGCGAAGC
>DASSRJ010000113.1:0-11112 GCA_035701845.1 Pseudolabrys sp.
CGTGACGCGGACCGCGCCGATTTCACCGGTCGCCCTGACATGCGTGCCGCCGCAAGGCTGCAGATCGAGCCCGGCAATTTCGATGAGGCGTACGCGCCCGGTGCCCATTGGCGGCTTCACCGACATTGTCTTGACGAGGCCCGGATTGGCCTCGAGCTCAGCGTCGGTAATCCAGCGGCTGGAGACTGGCGCATTGCTTGCGATCATTTCGGCGACCTTGGCCGTGATCGTGTCCTTGTCGAGGCCAGCCTCAGGGATGTCGAAGTCGAGGCGGCTTTCGCTGTCGCCGACCGAGCCGCCGGTCACCGCATAAGGCAGCACCGCCGAAAGAAGATGCAGCGCCGTATGCATGCGCATGCGCGCGTAACGCTTGTCCCAGTCGATGGTCGCGGCCACCTTGTCGCCGACGTTGAGCGCGGGCGAGCCGGCGGCGGGCACGTGCGCGATCTCGGTCTTCGCCGCGTCCGTGTAGACAGCGGTGTCGATCGGAATGCGAACGCCTCCCGCAACAAGCGCGCCCGTGTCGCCGGGCTGGCCGCCCGAGGTTGCGTAGAAAACCGTACGGTCGAGCACGATGCCGCCCTGGTCGGTGAGGGCGACAACGCGCGCCTCGCAATCCTTGAGGTAGGAATCATCCCGGAACAGGCACTCGGTTGCTATCGGCATGCTCACGCCTTCTCGAACGGCGGCTTGATGTTCGACTTGCGCTCGAGCCAGTCGGGCACCGGCAATTTCCTGGAACGCAGGAAGTCGGGGTTGAACAGCTTCGACTGATAGCGCGTGCCGTAGTCGGCGAGGATCGTAACAATGGTCTTTCCCGGCCCCAGGTCCCTTGCGAGCCGGATGGCGCCGGCAATGTTGATGCCGGATGAGCCGCCGAGGCAGAGCCCCTCGTGTTCCAGCAGTTCGAAGATCAGCGGGAGCGCTTCTTCGTCGGGAATGAGATAGGATTTGTCGACCTTCAGCCCGTCGATGATCGGCGTCACGCGGCCGAGACCGATGCCCTCGGTGATCGAGCCGCCTTCGGTCGCCGTCGCCTTGCCGTCCTTGAACAGGTGATACATCGCCGCACCGCGCGGATCGGCGACGCCGATCACGATATCCTTCTCCTTCTCGCGCAGGAACGTCGATGCGCCCGCAATCGTGCCGCCGGTGCCGATCGCGCAGATGAAGCCGTCGACCTTGCCGCCGCACTCTTCCCAGATCTCCGGCCCGGTCGAAACGTAGTGGGCTTTCCGGTTGTCGAGATTGTTCCACTGGTCGGCAAAGATGGCGCCGTTCTTTTCGGTCTTCTTGAGCTGTTCGGCGAGCCGCCGCCCGACATGCTGATAGTTGTTCGGGTTGGAGTAGGGCGCCGCCGGCACCTCGACAAGCTCGGCGCCGCACAGCCTGAGCATGTCCTTCTTTTCCTGGCTTTGCGTCTCGGGGATGACGATCAGCGTGCGATAGCCGCGCGCGTTGGCGACGAGCGCAAGGCCGATACCGGTATTGCCGGCGGTCGCCTCGACGACCAGGCCGCCCGGACGCAGCTCGCCGCGCTTTTCAGCTTCCAGGATCATCTGCCGGCCGGCGCGATCCTTGACCGACCCACCCGGGTTCATGAACTCAGCCTTGCCGAGGATCGTGCAGCCGGTCGCCTCCGATGCGCGCTGCAATTTAATGAGCGGCGTGTGTCCGATTGCGTCAATAATGCCATTGCGGATTTGCATGCCCGGTCCGGGGGCTGAATAGAAATTTGACCCTAGTGGAGGGTCCGACACGCGACAAGGCCGGCGAGAGCCTGCCGAAGCCGCCATTTGCAGCAGAAACTTCAGTTCAATTGCGGCGATTGTAGCCACATTGGCAACAAGTTCGAAACCATAGCGGCGCATTCGGCCATCCGGCCTATTCACATTCATCAGATGTTTCCCGCGGGCCTCTAGTCGTGGCGGTGGGGCGGATTCTGAAACTCCGGGGACCGGCAGGTTGACTGACAAATGACGCTCGACGTCCGTACGCTTTTTCTGGTGACAATCTACGTCGAGGGCATCCTCGGTCTGCTGCTGCTCTTCGTCTGGGCACAGAACATGGCCCTTCGCGCCGTCGCCTGGTGGGGCTTCGCCCATGTGGTCCGGCTTGCCTCGATCGCGCTGTTCGGGATTTACGGATCGACCCCCGACCTCATCAGCATCGATCTTGCCAACGCATTGCTCTTCACCGCCTTTGCCATGACCTGGACAGGCGCGCGCGTGTTCGATGGCCGCCCGATCGAGCCCGTTTATCTGGTCACCGGCGCCGTTCTCTGGCTGCTGGTGTGCCGCCTGCCGGTCGTGACCGAGCACAACGATGTCCGGACAATGATCGTGTCCGGCATCATCACGACTTATGTCTGGCTTACCGCTTATGAGTTCTGGCGCGGGCGCAGCGAGGCGCTGGTCTCCCGCTGGCCGGCGATCGTCATGTTCTTTGCGCACGGCGCATTGTTCTTTTTGCGCACGCCGATGATCGCGCTGCTGCCGCCGACCTCGGGCAGCGTGGACGGCATGTACGGCAGCGTCTGGATGACGGTGCTGAGCTTCGAGGCGCTGCTGCTGACCATTTCCAGCGCATTTCTCCTGCTTGCGATGGCGAAGGAGCGCACGGAGCTGCGTCACCGCAAGGCCGCAATGGTCGATCCGCTCACCGGTATCGCCAACCGCCGGTCATTCCTGCAGGACGCCTCCATGCTCGCGAAACTGCACGCCGCCAATCCGCGCCCGACGGCGTTCCTGGTCATCGATCTCGACCACTTCAAATCGATCAATGACCGGTTCGGTCACGCGCTCGGCGATCGCGTGCTGGAAATCTTCACCGAGGCCGCACGCAAGTCGATGCGCGGATCCGATCTCGTCGGCCGGCTTGGCGGTGAGGAATTCGCCGCGGTGCTCGCCGACACCAGCCGCGAGAAGGCCGTGGCCGTTGCGGAGCGCATTCGCGAGACCTTTGCCCAGATGGCGCAGGAGGTCGATGGCCACCCGGTATGCGGTACAGTCAGCATCGGCCTGGTGCATTGCCTGGGACGGACGCTCGACGTGACCGAGCTGTTGTCACAAGCGGACCATGCACTTTATTACGCCAAGGAGCGCGGGCGTAATCGCGTCGAAGTGGCTTCGCTCGATATGACCGGTGACCGCAGGAAGTTCGAGGCGACGTCCACGAGCTCGGTCGCCGCAATCGGCAACAAGAGCGCCGCCTGATACGCGGCGGCAGCCCTTCCGAAGACCGGGATTGTTAAGGCTGCGTCACACCGTGACGCCGCTGCCGATTGACCGCGGGCTTCAAATTAGTCCAGTTTAGCGCCGAGTGGGCCGTGGGGCAGGCCCATGCATTTGGTGGGATTCCAAACTAATTCAAGTCTGTAGGGAGGATGAGATGCGTAAATTTGGTTGGCTCGGGATAGCCGCCCTGGCCCTCGCGGTGGGCGGAACGGCCCAGGCCGAGACAGTCAAGATTGGCGTGGTGCTTCCGTTCAGCGGGGCCAATGCCGATCTGGGCCATCAGATCGACAAGGCCTTCGATCTGTACGTCAAGCTGCATGCCAAGGATATCGCGCCGCACAAGGTCGAGATCATCAAGCGCGATGAAGGTCCGCCGACCGGCGCGCAGGCGAAAACCGTCACCACCGAGCTCATCACCAACGACAAGGTCCAGCTGGTGACCGGCTTCGTGTTTTCGCCGTCGGCGATCGCACTGGCGCCGGTGATCACGCAGGCCAAGATCCCGATGGTGATCGCCAACGCCGGCACCGCCTGGATCACCAATCTGTCGCCTTACATCGTGCGGCTCTCTTTCAGCATGTGGCATCCGGCCTATCCGATGGGCGCCTACGCGCACGACAAGATCGGCTGCAAGACGGCGGCGATGGCCTATACCGACTTCCCGCCGGGCAAGGACTCGACCGAAGCCTTCAAGACGGGCTTTGAAAAGGCCGGTGGCAAGATCACCGAATCGATCCCGATGGGCAGCCCGGTGCAGGTGCCGGATTTCACGCCGTTCCTGCAACGCGTGAAGGATTCACATCCGGATTGCCTCTACGCCTTCATCCCGTCGGGCGCGCACGCGACCGGCCTCATGAAGGCCTATGGCGAGCTTGGCTTGCGCAAGGCGGGCATCAAGCTGATCGGCCCGATGGACCTCATCCCGGACAACAAGCTGCAGGACATGGGTGATGCCGCGATCGGCACCATTGTGATGGGCCACTATGCGGTCGACCTCACCAGCGCCCAGAACAAGTCATTCAAGGAAGAATGGCACAAGGCCTATGGCAAGGATTCCTATCCGGACTTCATGTCGGCGGCCGGATGGGACACCATGCACGCCATCTTCGACACCATCAAAAAGCTCAACGGCAATCTGTCGGACGGCGCCAAGGTGGTGGACGCGATGAAAGGCTGGTCGGCTGACGGACCGCGCGGGCACGTGATGATCGATCCGCAAACGCGCGATATCGTTCAGGACGAGCATGCGATGGAGGTCTACCGCAAGCCGGACGGCAAGCTCGGCGAGCGCATCCTCGGAACCACCAAGGCGGTGAAAGACGAGTGCAAGGTGCTCAAGATCGGCCGCTGCGGCACCTGATCGCCGGCTTTCGTTGACACGTACCGGCGCCGCCGCGCATAAAAGGCGCGGCGGCGTTTCTTCAACACGAGGTGGGGCTCGTGCCGCATTTCGCGATCGTTGCCGTCAGCATCCTGTTCGACGGCCTGGCTTACGCCATGTTCCTGTTCATCACCTCCGTCGGCCTTTCGGTCACGATGGGTCTGATGGGATTCGTGAACCTGGCGCATGGCGCCTTTGCCATGGCCGGCGGATTTGTGGTGGTGTCGCTAACACGTTTCTATGGCGTCGGCTTTGTGCCCTCGCTGGTCGTCGCCTCCGTACTCATCGGTCTGATCAGCGCGCGCCTTGAGCGCCGGCTTTACCGGCGGCTCTACAAGTCCACCGACCTTGAGCAGGTTCTGCTTACCATCGGCCTTGCGTTCATGGCGATCGCCACCGCCACCTATTTCTACGGCCCAATCCCGAAATCGGTGCCGCTTCCGGCCTGGCTGGAAGGCGACGTCAATCTTGGCTTCCGCGCTTTTCCGAGCTATCGCGCCTTTCTGATCGCGATTGGTGCCGTGCTCATCGCCGTGCTCTGGTACGCCTTCGAGCGGACCAATATTGGCGCCAGAATCCGCGCTGCCGTCGACAACCGGCGCATGGCGGAGTCTGTCGGCATCAATGTCGACCGCCTGTTCACGCTGACCTTCGCGGTGGGGTCGGGCCTTGCAGCGCTCGGCGGCGGCCTCGCCATCCAGTTGTTTGGGCTGACGCCATCCTTTGCCGTCCTTTATCTCGTGCTTTTCCTGATCGTGGTCGCGGTTGGCGGCCTCGGCAGCCTGAAAGGCACGCTGCTGGCGGCGCTGGTGATCGGGATCATCGATACCGGCGGCAAATATGCTTTCCCGGTGGCGGGCAATCTCTTCATTTATGCGATCACCGCGATCGTGCTTTTGTACAAGCCGACGGGTTTCTTTGGCCGTGAGTGAGAGCAAGCCCCGCACCCCGGCAATGCTCGACGCGCGCGAGCGCGGTGCGGACTATCTCGTTCGGCGCCATTATGTCCGCTGGCCCGAGGCGCTGCCCTGGCTGATCGCGATCGCATGTTTCTTTGTCTTTCCGGACCGCATGACCTTCGGCGGCCAGGTGCTGATCATGATCATGTTCGCGCTCTCGCTCGACTTGATCCTCGGTTATGCCGGCATCGTGACGCTCGGCCATGCCGCATTCTTCGGCGTCGGTGCCTATACGGTTGCGCTCGCGTCATTGCGGCTGGGCTGGAGCGAGCCGATCAGCGGGATCGTCGGCAGCGGAATACTGGCGGGGTTCGTCGGCGCAGTCGTGGGCTGGTTCATCTTGCGCTATCGCGGCCTGACGCTGCTGATGCTGACCATTGCTTTCGCCGCCATGTTGCAGGAGTCGGGCAATCTGCGCTCCGATATTACGGGCGGCTATGACGGTTTGCCGGGCCTGATGTTCGACCCGTTGCTCGGGACCTTCCAGTACGACCTCTACGGCCACACCAATTACTGGTACGTGCTGACGGTGCTGGCGGTCATTTTCTATTTCGTGCGCCGCATCGTCTATTCGCCGTTCGGCCAGGCGCTCACCGGCATTCGTGAAAACGTGCGCCGCATGCACGCCATCGGCTCGCCGGTGCATCGGCGGCTGGTGACGGTCTATGCGATCTCCGCAGCGATCGCCGGCGTTGCCGGTGCGCTATTCACGCAAACCAACGCTTACGTCACGTTAACCGTGTTCGACTTCGACAATTCAGCCAAGGTCATGGTGATGCTCATCCTCGGCGGCACCGGCAGGCTCTATGGGCCGTTCCTGGGCGCGGCGGTCTACATGATCCTGGAAGACTATTTTTCAAAATTGAGCCCGACCTTCTGGCAACTCGGCATCGGATTGCTGCTGGTGCTGGCGGTGTTGTTTGCCCGGCGCGGCTTGCTCGGGCTGGCCGAGGATGCCCGCGGCCTGTTGGCCGGCAAACGTGGGTCATTGGCTTCACGCCGGCTGGTGTGGAAGCGTGATTACTGGAGCGCGCTCGGCTCGTCCGCCTTTGATGGCGCCGTTATCGGGTTCCTCGCCGGCTTTGCCGTCAATCTGAAGGAAGCCGACCTGATGACGTCCTACGTCACCGGCATGCCGGAGCGCGCGCTTGTTTTTACGCTCGGCGGCGCGGCAATCGGGGCGGGGATCAACGCCGTCGCCTTGCTCATTGCCGGCCGCACAGCGGTCGAGGAGCCGCCCTCATGACCGCGACCGCGCTTCAGGTGGAGGGACTGAACCGGGCTTTCGGGGCGTTGCCGGTAACGCGTGACGTCAACCTGACGCTCGAGCGCGGGGCGCGGCATGCACTCATTGGGCCGAACGGCGCCGGCAAGACCACCTTGGTGAATCTGATCACCGGTGCGCTCAGGCCGCATTCGGGCCGCGTGGTCCTCAACGGCGAAGACATAACAAACTTAAGCCAGGCCGAACGCGCGCGGCGCGGTCTCGCGCGCACGTTTCAGATCAACCAGTTGTTCCGCGGGCTCACCGTGCTCGAGAATCTCTGCATGACGATCGGCGAGCGTGATGGGCACTGCAGCAACCTGTGGCGTTCGGCCGGCGCGAAGCGGGTGGTGATCGACGAGGCGCTCGATCATCTCGATTCGCTGCAGTTGGTCGATGACGCGCTTAGGCTGGTGCGTGAATTGCCTTATGGCCGCCAGCGGCTGGTAGAGATTGCCATTGCGCTCGCGCAGAAGCCGCGCGTGCTGCTGCTCGACGAGCCTGCGGCGGGCGTGCCGTCGTCGGAAAGTCATCTCATTCTCGATGTTGTGGCCGCGCTCGACCCAGACATCGCTGTGCTGATCATCGATCACGATATGGATGTCGTTTTCCGTTTCGCCAGGGAAATCACCGTGCTGGTGCAGGGCGCGGTATTCACCCACGGTACGCCCGAAGAGATCATGCACAACGAACAGGTAAAAGCGGTCTATCTCGGCCAGGAAGGTCATCATGAAGGCCATCATGCAGGCCAGGGAGCCCGCCATGGCTAAATGGGCGCTGGACCTCATGAACATCCGGGCCGGTTACGGCGAAACGGTCGTTCTTGAAGACATCCGTTTCGCGCTGGGGGCGAGCGAGACGGTGTCGATCATCGGCCGCAACGGCGTTGGAAAGACCACGCTGCTCGCCACCATCATGGGCCATACCACGCTGCACGGCGGCCGGCTTTCGCTGCACGACAAGGACATCTCGAAGATGGCCACTTATCGTCGTGTCGGCGCGGGGCTCGGCTACGTGCCGCAGGAGCGGGAGATTTTTCCTTCGCTCACCTTGCGGGAAAATCTCGAGGTCGCGGCGCGGCCCGGGGCATGGACCGTCGAGACTGTATTCGGGCTTTTCCCGCGCCTCGCCGAGCGCGCCGACAACCGCGGCAATCAGCTGTCGGGCGGCGAGCAGCAGATGCTGGCGATCGGCCGCGCGCTGATCGGCAATCCGACCGTCCTGCTGATGGACGAGCCCTCGGAAGGGTTGGCGCCCGTCATTGTCGAGGAGCTGGCGCGCGCAGTGAAGCGGCTGACACAGTCGAGCGGTCTCGCCATCGTGCTGGTCGAGCAGAATACGCGGCTTGCGCTCGACATAGCGCCGCGCGCCGTGGTGATGGACCGCGGCCGCATCGTCTATGACGGCGCCAGCGGTGCCCTGCGCAAGGATCCGGCGAAGCTTGAGCAGCTGATCGGTGTTGTGAAGGCGTAGGCAGGAGGCCGACCTGGCCAGGTTCGACCGGATTTGGAAATTAACAGTTCAGCAACCCTCCTCTTAAGTCCCGTTACTTTTACCGCCGGTGTCGAGAGCACGATAGGGCAGGATGTGGCTTCACCCTGGACGAGGGGAAGCAAAAATGAACTGGCCATTCGCTGTGCTTCTTGCCGCCACTCTTGCTGGATGCGCGGGAAGCGGAAATTTCGACCGGGAAAAACCGATCGGGCTTGCGGGGCCGATAGAGCCAGTCGCGCCCACGGCAAAACCGCACCCGCCCAAGTCCTCGCTGGCAAGAGCCGAAGCATCCAGAACGGACACGAACGAACACAGCTCGTCCCTGATGAACTGCGTGAGTGAAGCCTGCAAAAACCAGTGTTCTCCGCAGTTGGATAATCGACCCAGACCGAAATGGTGCATGTACTTTAACGAGCCTGACGCCAGACACGCATCTCAGGTCGAGGGCAAAGGCACTGAATAGACTGTGCGGCCGGCCAGGAGCCGTGACCGGCGCGATTGAAGAGCCAGCTGACCGTCCGCGCCACGCTGTCCGGCCAGTCTTCATTGGCGATAGAAGGGGCCTCCGCCCACACGTTGCGTTTCATCGAAAGCTCGCTTAGCAACGCGCACATGAAACGCAGCAGCGACCGCATCCTCACCACGCATGTCGGCAGCCTGATCCGTCCGCAGCCGCTGCAGGAATTCCTGCGCGCCAGGCAGGGCGGCAAGCCTTACGACGTAAAAGCCTATCAGAAATGCCTGAGCGATTCCGTTGCCGATGTCGTGCGCAAGCAGGCGGGTGTCGGCATTGACGTCGTCAGTGACGGCGAGTTCGGCAAGTCGATCAGCTGGGCGCAATACGCACTGGAGCGTCTTTCCGGGTTTGAGCGGCGGCCGATCAGGCAGGAGGCGGCCAATCCGTTCAAGCGCGGCGCCGACCGCACGAAGTTCGCGGAGTTCTATGCCGAGCTCGATGCCAGGGAGGGCGTTGCGACCACGACCGACGCCGTCTGCGTCGGCCCCATCAAATATACCGGGCAGGCCGAGCTGCAGCGTGACATCGACAACTTCAGGGCCGCGCTCCGGAACGTGAAGGTGGCAGAAGCCTTTCTGCCTGTCGCCGCGCCGGCCAGCGTGATCCCCGACCGCAAGAACGAGCACTACAGAAGCGGCGACGAGCTGCAGACCGCGATCGCTGAGGCGATGCGCACCGAATACAAGATGATCCTCGATGCGGGATTTCTGCTGCAGCTCGACGATGCGCGCAGCGCGGTGACTTACGACCGCATGGTTCCGCCCGCGAGCTTTGACGACTACCGCAAATGGCTTTCTTTCCAGGTCGACCTTCTCAATCACGCCATCGCCGGGCTGCCGGCCGACCGCATCCGCTATCACGTGTGCTGGGGCTCGTGGCCGGGTCCGCACACCAGCGATGTGCCGCTCAGGGAGATCGTCGACCTGATCCTGAAGGTGAAGGTAGGCGCCTATGTCATCGAAGGCGCCAATCCGCGTCACGAGCATGAATGGCAGGTATGGAAAAATGCAAAGCTCGGTGCGGGGCAGGTGCTGATACCGGGCGTCATCAGCCATGCCACCAATGTCGTCGAGCATCCCGAACTGGTCGCCGAGCGCATTACACGCCTGGCGCGCGTGCTGGGGCGAGAGAACGTGATCGCCGGCACGGACTGCGGTTTTGCGCAGGGGCCGTTCCATCGCCGCGTGCATCCGTCGGTGATGTGGGCGAAGCTGGAAGCGCTGAGCGAGGGAGCCCGGCTTGCGAGCAGGGAACTCTGGTCCTAGGCTTCTGTTGGATTTTAAGTAGCCGCTCGTCCCCGCGACCCGGCCTACGCTCGCTGCGCGAGCTTCGGCGGGTTTGAGTCCGCCGAAGCTCGGAGCGCGTAGGCGGAAAGCGGGGACCCAGGGCCACGCATTCCGAGTTTGTATCTGGATTCCCGCTTTCGCGGGAATGAGCGGAGCTTGATTCGGCGACTTGTAGTATCTTAAGCGGCGCGCCAGTCGCCGGCAAAGCAGGGAGCAGGGCCCGTGAACGTCAGCGCTCAGCCGGCCAAAGGGCTCGCGATCCCCTTCGACCGTCATCGCCTTGACCGCCTGATGGACGAGGCCGGCATCGACGTGGTGCTGGCGACCTCCAAGCACAATGTGCAGTATTTGCTCGGCGGTCACCGCGCCGATTTCTTCGACTACATGGATGCGACCGGCATCACCCGCTACCTGCCGGTGCTGGTCTATCCGAAAGGCGTGCCCGAGAAGGCGGCCTATATCGGCCACCGCCTGGAGAAATTCCAGCGCGAGATTAGTCCGATGTGGACGTCGGAGACGCAGACCAACACCTGGGGCACGGTCGACGCCATGCAGAAGGCGGTCGATCACATGCGCAAGATCGGCCTCAAGCCGAAGCGTATCGCGGCTGAGTTCGGCTTCCTGCCGTACGACGCCT
This sequence comes from Pseudolabrys sp., assembly GCA_035701845.1. GTDB lineage: Bacteria > Pseudomonadota > Alphaproteobacteria > Rhizobiales > Xanthobacteraceae > Pseudolabrys. Next base: position 10,775 of record DASSRJ010000113.1, read on the forward strand.
CGCAGGTGCTGCGCGCCGCATTTCCCGACGCCGAGTGGGTTGATGCGCTTTACGTGCTTGAGCGCCAGCGCGTGAAAAAGTCGCCGGAAGAATTGAAGTTGCTGAAATACGCCTCCGAGGCGGTAATCGAGTCGATGCAGGCGGTGATTGCTGCGAGCAAGCCCGGCGTCACCAAGGCCGAGGTGGTCGAGGTGCTGCGCCGCGAAGAGACCAATCGCGGGCTCACCTTCGAATATTGCCTGATCACCTGCGGCACCAGCATGAACCGCGCGCCCTCCGATCAGAAATGGGAGAAGGGCGAGATCATGTCGATCGACTCCGGCGGCAACTATGAGGGC
>DASSRJ010000114.1:0-2887 GCA_035701845.1 Pseudolabrys sp.
ACTTCTACAGCGTGCCGGCGACGTCATACTGGGGCACGTTCCCGGCGTCCGACACCGGCGATCCGGGCTGGAAAGTGCTTGGCTATACGGCGCAGTTCGGCAACGGCTTCTCGGCGACGATCGCCGCCGAGATGCGCCGCATGGTCAGCGGCGGCATATTCAACCCGGACGGGCTTGACGGTTATGGCGGCTTCCAGTCGCCCGACATCGTCGGCAACCTGCGCGTCGACCAGGCCTGGGGCTCGGCCCAGATCATGGCCGCCGCGCACCAGGTCAATCCGGGATACTATGGCGGCTTTGAGAACACCGGCCACCCCGACGACAAATGGGGCTTTGCGGTCGGCGCCGGTCTCAAGCTGAACGCACCGATGATCGGCCCGGGCGACTTCTTCCAGGCCCAGGTCAACTACACGCAAGGCGCGCTGCGTTACCTGTTCTTCGCAACGCAGGGCTCCTGGACGTACCGTGAAGGCGACAACGCTGGATTTGGTGCCATCGTCGACGGCGTCTATGGCGGGTCGCTTGCCGGCTTAACCGCCACCGACGTCGAGCTGACCACCGCATGGAACGTCAACGCGGCGTTCGAGCACCATTGGAATCCTCGTTGGAAAACGTCGCTCTATGGTGGCTACGCTCAGGTGAACTATAGCAGCGCTGCCAATGCCATGATGTGCGGGAGCTTTTTCGGCGGCATCGGTTCTGGCACAGGTACGGGATCTTTGGCGGTTGCCAATCCTGGCTGCGACCAGGACTGGAGCACCTGGTGGGTCGGCACGCGCACCCAGTGGAATGTCACCAAGGACTTCTACATGGGTCTCGACGTTCTCTATAACAAGTTGGACTCGGCGAGCAGCACGTCCGGATTCACCACCCTCTATGGTGCACCGGTCAACAACCCGATCCGTCTGGACGACCAGGACAACTTCCAGTTCCGCTTCCGCGTGCATCGCGACTTCTATCCGTGATCGCGTAGCGGTCTGACAACCAACAGCCCCCGGCGGGAAAACCGCCGGGGGTACGTCCGCGTAAAAGGACGCAGTGTGCCGGTTGATGACAATTCGAGTTGCAGGGCCGCCGCGCGATTTCACCGAGCTGTTCAGGCTCGAGCGCCACGCCTTTGCCGCCAGGATCCGTCTCGCGCGCGCGGTGCTCGGCTGGAGCCAGAGCGAGCTCGGCTTCCGGATTGGAATGACGCAGCGTGCCATTCACAAGCTCGAGCAGGGCGAGACCGAGCCACGCCGCACGACGATGCGCGCGCTCGAAGAGGTCTGGCGCGAGCACTCCATTGAATTCGAAGATCTGGCTGATGGCGGCTTCCGCGTCAGCATCCGCGCCGCGGTGCTGGAACAGCCGCTGACCGCGCGCGCACGCCGGCGCCGGACGGCGCGGGTCAATCTCGGCGTGACTGCGATCGCCCGCCCGGCCTCCTGAGCGCCGCGTCGACGCATTATTTCTCTCGATTTCGCGGCGGCATCGTTCGCGATTGTCATCGTCCCGCAACCGCCCTATAGGGGTGCGGTCACGCAGGATTCTCCATGGTTGCCAGGATTTACCGGCCCGCGAAAACCGCCATGCAATCAGGCTTTGGCAACACCAAAGGCTGGGTGCTCGATTTTGAGCCGGAGGCGCCGCGCCGGGTCGAGCCGCTGATGGGCTGGACGTCGTCCAGCGACATGCGGCAGCAGCTGCGGTTGCAGTTCGACTCGAAAGAGGAGGCGGTCGCCTATTGCGAGCGGCATCAGCTCGCCTACGAGGTGTTCGACGAGGCTCCACTCAAGCGGCGGACAATGTCCTACGCGGACAATTTTTCCTTCAAGCGTCGCGATCCCTGGACGCATTAAACGTCGCCAGGACCATTGTTAGTCATTCCGGGGCGCGCCCATCGGGCCGCGCTTCGCGCGGACCAGTTGGCGGCGTCCGGAATGACAGTGCGAGATTTAAGGATCAGGCCGGCCGCTGTTCTGTAGCGGCGGCGCCTTCCAGGTTGTGCCCCTGTGTCGCCGCGCGCTGCCGCAACAGCGAAACGAAACGCTCCTGCGGCATCGGCTGGCCGAGCAGGTATCCCTGGCCATAGTCGCAGCCCATGCTCACCAGCGCCACCGCGTCCGCGGCCTTTTCGATGCCGACCGCAACGACATAACGGCCGAAACTGTGCGCGAGATCGATGACAGTCTTGCACAGCGGCGCGTTGACCTTGTCGGTGCCGCAATCTGCGACAAAGGACTTGTCGAGCTTGAGCTCCTCGAACGGCATTTCCTCGGCCCTGGCGAGCGTCGAGTAGGCGCGGCCAAAATTGTCGATCGCAAGCCTGACATTGTGCGGCTCGAGCTTCCTGCTCAATTCGCCGGCAAGCTTGAGATCGTTGACGATCTGCTCTTCGGGCACGTCGATGATCAGGCCGGGCCATTTTTCGCTGGCCGGACGGTGCGCCTTGACAATGTCCTCAACCGGGATCTTCACCAGCGCCGGCACGGGAATGTTGACCGACAGCCGCAGATTGACACCGAGGCTGGAGAAGTGGGAGCTGGTCTTGAGCGCGTTTTCAAGCGCGAGCTCGGATAATTTGGCGGTCGCAGGCTCGGACGCATCCGCAGTGAACGCCCCGGCAAGCACCACGCCATGCTGCGGGTGGCGCACGCGCGCATAGGCCTCGGCGCCTGCCAGTTGTTTTTTGCGCAATGCAATCTTGGGCTGGTACCAGAACTCCACCCATTTGTTCCTGATCGCGTCGTCGAGCTCGAGCTTGGCAGCGACTGCGGGCGGGGTGCCGAGCTTGAGATCCTGCACGAGCCTGACGATCGTTTCGGTCTCGAACGGTTTCTTGAGCACGGGCAGCATCTGCAGCTTGTGCTGCGCGCCGATGCCTTTGACGTGCTCGAGCACTGCC
>DASSRJ010000115.1:0-13666 GCA_035701845.1 Pseudolabrys sp.
ATCTGGCGGATGCGTTCGCGGGTCACCGAGAACTGCTGGCCGACTTCCTCCAGCGTATGGTCGGTGTTCATGCCGATCCCGAAGCGCATGCGCAGCACGCGTTCCTCGCGCGGCGTCAGTGACGCCAGAACGCGCGTCGTAGTCTCGCGCAGGTTCGACTGGATGGCGGCGTCGATCGGCAAAATCGCGTTCTTGTCCTCGATGAAATCGCCGAGATGCGAATCCTCCTCGTCGCCGATCGGCGTTTCGAGCGAGAGCGGCTCCTTGGCGATCTTCAGCACCTTGCGCACCTTCTCGAGCGGCATACCGAGCTTTTCGGCCAGCTCCTCAGGCGTCGGCTCGCGGCCGATCTCGTTGAGCATCTGCCGGCTGGTGCGCACGATCTTGTTGATCGTCTCGATCATGTGCACCGGGATGCGGATGGTGCGCGCCTGGTCGGCAATCGAGCGGGTGATCGCCTGGCGGATCCACCAGGTCGCATAGGTCGAGAACTTGTAGCCGCGGCGGTACTCGAACTTGTCGACCGCCTTCATCAGGCCGATGTTGCCTTCCTGGATCAGGTCGAGGAACTGCAGGCCGCGGTTGGTGTATTTCTTGGCGATGGAAATGACGAGGCGGAGGTTGGCCTCGACCATCTCCTTCTTGGCCTGGCGCGCCTCGCGCTCGCCCTTCTGCACCATGTGCACGATCTTGCGGAACTCGCCGATCTCGACGCCGGTCTGCGCGGCGAGATCGTGCACCAGCGAGCGGATCTCCTTGATGCGATCCTTCTCCCTGGCGACCAGGTTCTTCCAGCCTTTTGCGGACAATTTCGAGACGCGGTTGAGCCAGCGCGGGTCGAGCTCGCCGCCCATATACTGCTTGAGGAAGTCCTCGCGGACGACGCCGTAGCTTTCGGCCAGCCGCATCAGGCGGCCCTCGTTCGACACCAGCCGCTTGTTGATGTCATAGAGCTGCTCGACGAGGGAATCGATGCGCGCCTGGTTGAGCCGCAGCGACTTCACCTCGGAGATGATCTCTTCCTTCAGCTTCTTGTACTTGCGCTCCTGCGCCGGCGAGAGCGAGGAGTTCTTCAGGCGGAATTCGATGTCCTGTTCCTGCAGGCGGCGCAGGCGCTTGAAGGAATCCGCAATGGTGTCGAAGGTCTCGACGACTTTCGGCTTCAGCTCGGCCTCGATGGCGGCGAGCGACAGCGAATTCTCCATGTCGTCTTCGTCGTAATCGCTCTCGGCCGCGGCTTCGCCCGGATCCTTCGGCTCTTCGTCGCCGTCGGCGGCGGGCGCCTTGAACGGGGTCGCTGCGGCAGGCGCCGAAGGCGGCGCGGGCGTCTGCACGACCTGCAGATGCGGCGCGCCCGGCACGGGCGTGCCGACGGCGGGCACGATGGGCTTGCCGTCGGGGCCGATCACCGGCGGCTGCATCTTCTGCGCGTCGGGGCCGGCATAGGTCGCCTCGAGATCGATGATGTCGCGGAGAAAGACTTTTCCCTCGTTGAGCTCGTCGCGCCAGATGATGATGGCCTGGAAGGTGAGCGGGCTTTCGCAGAGACCGGCGATCATCGCCTCGCGGCCGGCCTCGATACGTTTCGCAATCGCGATTTCGCCCTCGCGCGACAAGAGCTCGACCGAGCCCATCTCGCGCAGATACATGCGCACGGGATCGTCGGTGCGCTCGGAGGGCTCCTTCTTCTCGGTGGTCGCCAGCGATTTCGACTTGGCCTCGACGACCTCCGAGCCGGTGTCGTCATCATCGTCGTCGCCATCGTCCGCCTTGTCCTCGGCGTCGGCTTCCTCGGTCTCGACGACGTTGATGCCCATTTCGTTGAGCATTGCGTAGATGTCCTCGATCTGGTCGGAGGACACCTCGCCCGAGGGCATCACCTGGTTGATCTGGTCGATGGTGACGTAGCCGCGCTTCTTGGCGGCCTTGATCATCTTTTTCACGCCGGCGTCGGAGAGATCGAGAAGCGGGAGCGGCGTATCGGGCGCGCCTTCTTCCTTTTCTGGGGCTTCTTCTTTTTCTTTCGCCTGCGTCGCCTTCGCCTTGCTCGCCATTCCGCCTCTCCTGACCGTCAAAGCGATTCCCTGGCCCGACTTCTATTTTGGCCTGTCGCCCCTCGGTCGACGGCCAAAAAGGGCCGCGCCGTGCCGGCGTAGCCCCGAATCAGGTCACCAGTCTCTTCGGAACCCGCTAAGCTCCGATTAACCTAGAACAATACCGCCGGAATCGACCTTTATTCCGCGCGATTTCTGGAACTTCCCCGCCGCCCGGACTCAGAGGTCCCCGGCAGCGTGTCCTCATAAGCTACGAACGCCCCGACCGGAAGAGGCTCCGAAGCCTTCAATAAGCGCTTCCGTGCCTTCCATCCGAGAGAGGCGGACTTTGACGTCGCGCAACCGCAAGTAATTGGCTTCGCTCGCGTCCTGGCCCAGCGCCTGCTCGGCGTCCTTGAGCTCCTTAGTTAGTGAATGCCATTGCCGATGCAAGGCGACAAGCTGCTGCCAGGTCACCAAAACATCGTCGGGCCCGGCCCCCGGCCGCGCACCCCAGACCGAGGGGGTGGTTATGGCGGTCGCAATGCGGTCCATCACTGCCGCGAGGTCGCGGCCGGCGAGCTCGGCCTTGAGCGCCTCGGGATCGAGCGCGGCCGCATGGGTCGAACTATGGATCGAACCATGGGTCGGACCATGGGTCGGACTATGGCCCGCACTATGGGCGGCGATGTCGATCAGCGCACTCTTGAGCCGCTCGGCATCGCCATGCCGGAATTCGAGCGAGGCGAGTTCCTCGAGGTGGTCGTGCAGCAGCCAGGGATGATTGAGCGCCGCCTGTAATATGAGCGCCTCGCGCCGCGGCACCATCGTGCGATGGCCACGATGCACCGGGCTTGTGGTGAGCTCCCGGCTCACCACCACGTAAGGCGCCGAGCGGCCGCCGGTGCGCGGCGCATCGCGGCGCGGCCAGTCGTTGTTGCGCCGCTCGCGCCAGTTTCCGCCACGCGGCTCGCGCCAGCTGCCGGAACGAGCGTCGCGCCGTTGCACGGGCGCGAAGAACTGCGCAAGCCGCCCGTTGAAATCCTGCCGGTAATAGCGCCGCACCGCCTCGTCGGCTATCGCAGACGTAACCTCGCCGATGCGCGCTTCCAGCGCCGCGCGCCGCTCCGGCGTGTCGAAGCTGTGGCCCTCCGTCTCGCGCGCCCACAACATCTCGGCGAGCGGGCGCGCCGCGCCGATGACGTCGGCGATCGCATCGCGCCCGCCCGAGCGTGCGAGGTCGTCCGGATCCTGCCCCTGCGGCAGCAGAGCAAACCGCAGACTCTTGCCGGGCCTGAGCCGCGGCATTGCCAGATCGACCGCGCGATAGGCCGCACGCACGCCCGCGCTGTCGCCGTCGAAACAGAGGATCGGCTCGTCCGCCATCTTCCAGAGCAGGCCGAGCTGATCCTCAGTGAGCGCGGTGCCGAGCGGCGCGACGGTTGCTGGATAACCCGCGTTCACCATCGCGATGACGTCGACATAGCCTTCGACTGCGATCAGCGGTGCGCCATCGTGCGAGGCCTGCCGCGCGGCCGCGATGTTGTAGAGCGTTCCGCCCTTGTGGAAGAGTGGCGTCTCCGGTGAGTTGAGATATTTCGCCTGTGCGTCCTTCTCGAGCGCGCGGCCACCGAAAGCGACAACGCGTCCGCGCAAATCGGTAATCGGGAACATCACGCGGTCGCGAAAGCGGTCGAACGGCACCGGGATGTCGTCGCCGGAGATCAAGAGACCGGTCTCCACCATGTCCTCGACCGGAATGCCATGCGAGCCGAGATGCTCCTTGAGGGCGAAACGCTCGGACATCGCATAGCCGAGCCGGAACCTCAGCTGCGTTCCGGCATCGAGCCCGCGGTCGGCGAGGTAGCCGCGCGCCCTGGCGCCGTTGCGTGAGGCGAGCGTGTCCTGGAAGAATTTCGCGGCAAGCTCCATCACGTCGTGCAGCGTCTTGCGCCGCGCGTCGCGCGCCTCGTCCTCATGAGAGATTTTCGGCAGCGGCACACCGGCCATCTGCGCCAGCCGCTCGACCGCTTCCGGAAAGCTCACGCCTTCCGATTCCATCACGAAGTCGAAGATGCTGCCGTTCTTGCCGGAGGAGAAATCGAACCAGGCCTGCTTCTGGTCGTTCACGAAGAAAGATGGCGTCTTCTCCTTGTTGAACGGCGACAGGCCCTTGAATTCGCGGCCCGCGCGCACGAGCTTGACGCGCCGGCCGACGACTTCCGACACCGGAAGGCGGGCCTTCAGCTCGTCGAGAAACTGGGACGTGAAGCGCATGGGGCTTTCGGGCGATTCGCTGCCCCGATCATAAAGCGTGAAATTGAGACTTTCCGGCAGTCACAACCGGCGACCTCGCAAAACTCCGGATTTGCTACGTTTTCCCAGTTATTCACAGGCCAACGTTCATTGACGGCCTAATATACAATCGTATATACAGCCGGTCGCTATGGGGGTTCCTGAGGAAACGCGCGGGAAAGGCGCTTCGGGGTTCTCCCTTGTCTCGATCGGATTTCCGCGACTTCGCTTCCCGCGATGTCGTTTTTGAGTGGGACAACGACAAACGTCGCGCGAACATTGCCAAACACGGAATCGACTTCGCTGATGCGGCGGAAGTTTTTTGCGATCCGAAACAATATACTCTTCGATCTCGTATTCGGTCTGGCGAGACGCGATTTGTATCTGTTGGAACGGCTGGTGGCAGTCTGATTGCGGTTGTCTTTACATGGCGCGGAAACACCGTTCGCATTGTTTCGGCACGAGCGGCGCGGCGATCTGAGCGGGATCAATATGGCTAAGAAGCGCAAAGAGTACATCGTCAAACTGGTGGCCTCCCTGCCGGATGGCACGCACATTATTGAGCATCCCGGGGGCCGTTTGGAACGCCGAAAGGGCCAGACCGACTGGAAAGCGCTCGACGCTCTCACCGATGAGCAAATCGAAGCGGCAATCGAGAACGATCCCGACTGGGAGGAATTCAAGGATCTCGATTGGCCGAAGGCTGTTCTGGTTGCGCCTCCTCGCAAGCAGGCTATCTCAATTCGTGTCGACGAGGATGTTCTCGCCTATTTCAAGCATCAAGGCGCCGGCTATCAGCGGCGCATGAACGCCGTGCTTCGCTCATACATGCAGCACCATAGAAGCCGGAAAGTGAGCAAGAAAGCAAAGAAGCGCGCGTGACGGCGGATTCCAGAACCTTCGTCCTCGTCCACGGCGCCTGGGGCGGCGGCTGGCACTGGCGCCGCGCCGCCGACCGACTGCGTGCCTGCGGGCACATCGTGTTTGCGCCAACGCTCACCGGGCTTGGCGAACGCGTGCATCAACTGAACCCGGGCGTCGACCTGTCGCTGCACGTCGCCGACGTACTCGGCGTCATCAAATATGAAAGCCTCGATGACATCGTGCTGGTGGGCCATTCCTACGGCGGCTTCGTCATTTCCGGTGTCGCCGAAGCGATCCGCGGCAAGATCCGCTCCATCGTCTTTCTCGACGCCTTCGTTCCGACTGACGGCGAGGCCCTTGTCGATATCGTGCAGCCGGCAGTACAGGAGATCATCCGCGGCGCGCAGGCGCGCGGCGAAACGACGGTGCCGGTACGCGATGCCGCCGCGTTCCGCATGAACGAGAAGGACCGCGCCTGGGCGAATTCGCTCGCCAACCCGCAGCCGATCGGAACGTTTCTCGAGAAAATCTGGCTTACCGGCGCGCGCGATCGCATTGCAAAAAAGTCGTACATCCGCGCCATCGGCTATCCGAACGTATCGTTCGACAAGTTTTATGCGCGTGCCAAAGCCGATTCGTCCTGGCGCACCTACGAAGTGAACTGCGGCCACCACATCATGATCGACGAGCCGGATCGGCTCACCGAGATTTTGCTCGAGGTGGCGTAGTGCATGGGCCGAAGTCGGCGATATCCGCTTTCGATGTTTTCATCGAAGTACGGTCTGTTCTGGCTGGTGAACTCCCAGGCCGCTAGCCGAGCCGGTTCAGACCAAGAGCCGTATGCAGATGCTGGATCATGCCGACAAAGGCGCGCGTGTAGATACCGTCATTGAGCGAGGAGTCCAGCGAAACCGCCAGAGCGAGCAATCCAACGATCCAAATGGCCATCCGCATCGGGACGAGGATGAAACAGAATTCTTAATGAAATTCACAATGTCGAAAGATGCATGTTTGAAGCACTCAACCGGAATTCGACAACAGACCAATATGACGCTGTTATGAATTGCAGCCCGTTAACGGAGATAAAGTCTGCATAAATTTTTGAGTTCAGGGAGCATGCCTAGCACCGCGGCACACCGGCAATTGCAAGACCGCCGGCAAGACGCGCCATGAAGGCCGGCGGGAAAGGCCAGGCGCCCCCCGCTCTCTCAACAGTCAGGTCGGCATCCTTGCGCATGAGCCGCCGCGCCATGCGGCGCGCCTCGGCCCGGGTCCCGGCATGGGCTGCTGCAGCGATCGCTATCCGGTCCGCCCACACCGCACCCGGAAAGTCCTCCGTGCCGCTTTGCACCCAACGCGCCGCGCGTTCGTAGCGCTCGCACGCAAAGTGCGCGCAACCCATTCCGATGAACGCAATCTGCCGCATCGGCCCGACAGGCGCGAGCCGCAATGCGATACGCAACTCGCGGAAGGCCGCGTCCGGGTCACCGGCATAGGCGGATGCCCAGCCGCGTCGAACCCACGCGTAGGGCAGCCATGGATCGAGAGCCAGCGCGCGCTCCAGCAAGCGGTCCGCGTCATCGAGACGGTGCGCGAGCGTCAACGCCCCGCTCGCCAGCGTCAACGCCAAGGCGTCGTTCGGCGCCAGCGTCTGGGCCCGCGCAACAAGTTGCAACGCCGTATTGCGATCGTTTTCCGGGATGGTGCCGAATCCGTGCGCGGCCCGTTGGCCGAGACACCACGCCGAGAGCGCGACCGGCAATCCATAGTCGGGCGCCAACTGTCCTGCGCGTTCAAGTGTCGCGATTGCTTCGGAGCATTCGCGAGGAGCGATCGCAAACACCCGCGGGATCGCCTGCCAGGTCAGGCGAAAGGCCTCATCATCAATGGGTTCGCCGCCGCCGTCGAGCAGGGCGCGGCTGCGCCGCAAGGTTGCCGAGGGCGTTTCTCCGAAGATCGCACGATACCCGGCCGCAAAGCGGCCGAGCTGTGCAAAACCGTTTGCAAGCGCGATGCGCGTCACGGTCGTGTCGGCACGGCCGCTCTCCAGCGCGCGCCGGGCATTGGCGAAACGCGTCTGGCGCAGCCACCCGAGCGGCGTCGTACCCAGAAATGTCCTGAAGTGACTTTCGAGGGTGCGCGGGCGGACACCGGCGACCGAGGCGAGCAACTCGAGGTCGACCGGCTCCGAAAGGTGACTGCGGAGCCAATCGAGCGCGCGGACGAGATCGGCAGGCAGAGCCGCCGGGGTCGCGTGCCCCGTCAACCGATCGGCGTCAGGCTTTTGCGTGCCAATTTTCTTCGACACTGTCGTCGCCAAACTTTGTGCGCGGCCGAAAGACTACCACTTTTCCTGCGATTTCTGCATAGCGTCCGCGGTATTCGCATAGTCACCGGCCCAAATTGCCGAAAAAGTCAGGCCTGTCCTAACCGCCCGGAGGAGACAGTCCATGACGCGCGGAACCGGGATTCCCCTCGCTTTAGCGTTGTCGCTGCTTGCAATCGAACCGGCGGCGGTTCCTGCAACCGCGGCGCCGCAAGGCAAACTGGTCGTCGAGCCCGTCACCGAAACGAAGCTCAGGCAATTACCGCCGGGACCGCTGTACTGGCGGATCGACAATTTCGACACCCTTGCGGCAGCGAAGGCCGCCGCCGGCCCGACCGCGCTTGCCGCCGAGATTGCCGGCAAGGTGTGGCTGTTCACGCTTGGACCGAAGGGCGGCAGCTCGGTCGGCGGCAGCAAGGTGGCCGAGATCGGACCGATCCCGCCGCTTACCGCGCCGGAATATCTGTTGCGCATCAACCGCGCCACGGGTCCGCCCGGTGCCAGGACAGCCGTGCACAGTCATCCGGGGTCTGAGGCGTTCTACGTGCTCGCCGGCCGCATGAGTCAGCGCACGCCGCACGGAATGATGCATGTCGATGCCGGTCAGTCGGTGCCGGGTCATGGAGCGGATACGCCGATTGAAGTCAGCAGCAGCGGCACGGCCGATCTGGATCAGCTCGTCATGTTCGTGGTCGATGCGACGCGGCCGTTCTCGTCGCCCGCAAAATTCGAGTGAGTGAAAGTGAAAACAGGCGGCGTCACATGCCGCCATTCTTACGCATGCACGAGCGCTGGTCGGGGAGGCTCAGCATGACCTGCAACAAACAACAAAGGAGAGATCACATGCGCAAAGCCATCAGCTTCGTTTCTGCGACGCTCCTCGCGACCGTGGTTGCCGCCGCCGCCAACGCTGAAAGCCGCTCGCTCGGCAAGAAGACCGAAGGCCAGGTTATGCTCGCCTGCATCAATAGCGGCGGGCAGTACATCGAATCCGGCAGCAGTTTTGGCTGCAAGACCGACAAAGGCGAGGTCAGTTGCAGGAAAACGGGGACCCTCAACCAAGGCGCGGTGGGCAACTGCACCGGTTGCAATCCGTCCTGCGGTCAGAGCGCAAAGGCCGGCGGAAAGCCCAGCAGCCGCACGGTCGAAGGCATCCTGACGAACGGCCAGGTCAAGAAGCCGCAACCTTTGCGCCCGCAACAGGCGACAGCGTCTCCCGGACGCGTTCCAACGCAACCGCTGACGCAGCAGAAGGTGACAAGGTCGCCCGCCAGCGCCTCCAAGCAACCGCTGACGCAGCAAAAATCCACCAGCTCCGCCAACGCCAATTCAAAGGAATCAATGAACGCTTCGTCGTCCTCGCGGCGAAACGGCCGCTAGGACAGGCCGCTCACTGCGGAGTCATGCCGGCCGCCTTCACCACCTGCGCGGCGGCGGCGCGGTCGGCCTTGATCTCGGCGGCGAACTCTTCCGGCGTATTGATCGCCGGCACCTGGCCGCGGCTGATCACGTATTTCTCGACGAAGTCCTTGTCGGCGAACACGCGTTTCACCTCGCCCGCGATCTTGTCGATGATCGGCCGCGGCGTGCCGGCGGGCGCGAACAGCCCGTACCAGGTCTGCGAGGGGGCACCGTTGTAGCCGAGATCGGCGAGCGTAGGCGTCTCCGGCAGCAGCGGCGTGCGGATATTGTTGACAAGCGCCAGCGCCGTCATCTTGCCGGCGCGGATGTTGGAGATGACATTGCCGAGCCCGAGCAACCCGATCGGCGTCGAACCGCCGAGGATCGCGTTGGTTGCCTCGCCGCCGCCCTTGAACGGCACGCGCACCCAGTCGGCGCCCTTCTCCGTCTTCAGGCTGTCCATGTAGACGACGCAGGGAATCGACGCGGTGAGATAAGACAGCGTGCCAGGCTTCTCGCGCGACACCGCGACCAGCTGATCGACCGTCTTCGCCCCGAGGTCGGAATTGATCACCAGCACCTGGATCAGATGAAACAGGTTGATGATCGGCGTCACCTTCCCGGGATCGAACGGCAGATTCTTGAACAGGAACTGGTTGTAAATCAGCGGATCGGCATTGATGATGCAGATCGTGTAGCCGTCGGGCGCGGCCTCGGTGCAGGCGCGCGTCGCGATGTTGCCCTGGCCACCGGGGCGGTTCTCGATGATGATCGGCTGGCCGAGGCTCTTGTGCATTTCCTCGCCGAGCACGCGCATGAAGATGTCGCTGATGCCGCCGGCGCTCGAGGTGGTGAGCACGTGGATCGGCTTGCTGGGGTAGTCCTGCGCCGCGGCCGGAGCAACGAGCGCCGCCAACACCAGCAGCGCGATACTGAAGCGTTTCATGCGATGTCCCCTTCGCTGCGTGCCCCCGGGACAGGGGCGCGCGCGAGGGAGCATAGCCGGTCGGCGACGCCGCCGCGACGGGGGGTCAACGTTTGACGATGACGACCTCGAGATATTCGCCCGGCACCACCATAGTGCCGTCCTTGGCGGTGTTGAAGCGGCCGATGAGCGCGGTGATGTCGGCAAGAAGCGCGGTCTGGCCTTCCGCCGGCAATGCTGCGAAGGCCTTCAGAACCGGACCGTAGTACGCCTTGAACACGTCGATCCAGTGCTGCGCCGAGCGATAGCGGAAGATGAAATCGCGCGGTGGTGCCTCGATCGCGGAGGCCTGCGCACCGAACAATTCGTCGAGGCGCGCCCGCGTGCCCCAAAGAATGGGCGACTTGACGCCGGCCGGCGGCGGCAGGTGCTTGCCGACGGCCTTGAACACCTGGCCGATGAACCCATCGGGCGTCCAGTTCGCCATGCCGATCTTGCCGCCGGGTCTGCAGACGCGCAGCAGTTCGGCCGCGGCCTTCTCCTGGTTCGGCGTGAACATCACGCCGAAGGTCGAGACCACGGCATCAAAGCTGCCGTCCTTGAACGGCAGTGCCTCGGCATCGGCTTCCCTGAAGTCGATGGCCCAACCTTCGGCCGCGCCGCGGGCGCGGCTGCGATCAAGCAGTGAAAGCACATAATCGGTAGACGTAACCTCACACCAGCGGCGCGCAGCCGCGAGCGTGACATTTCCGTTTCCGGCCGCGACGTCGAGCACTTTCTGGCCGGCGCGCAGATCCATCGCTTCGCACAATGTTTCGCCGACGATCTGAAGCGTCGCGCCGACGACGGCATAGTCGCCGGACGCCCAGGTCGTCTGTTGCTTGGCCTTCAGCGCCGCGAGATCGGGCGCCACGGCGGGTTTGGTCAGGACCACAGCGGTCATGGTTATTCTCCTTCTGAGTGAATGACCCATGCTGGTGCCGCAGGGCTCCTCCGTTCCAGTCCAGCAAGTGGAGCCGTTCCGGCGGGGCACCGGGCGGATACCGCCGAAGTCATTGAGTCGCACAGGCTTTGGACCCGCACCGATGACGGCCGGACGCTTTCACGCTACACTTTCTGTACCGGCGACGCGGGCGTACCGATATCGAGCGATGGCAAGGCCCAGCGAAAAAAGCTACGGACAGTTTTGCCCGATCGCGATGGCGGCGGAAATTTTCTGCTCGCGCTGGACGCCGCTTGTGCTGCGCGAAATGATCTGCGGCTCGACGCGCTTCAATGACATCCGCCGCGGCCTGCCGCGCATCTCGCCGACGCTGCTCTCGAAGCGGCTCAAGGAACTGGAAAAAGCCGGGCTGATCGAGGAGCGCAAGGGCGGGAAAAAAGGCACCGTCGAATACATTCTCACCGGAGCCGGCAACGACCTGCGTGACGTCATCATGTCACTCGGCATGTGGGGTCATCGCTGGATCGAGTCGTCGCTGTCGCTGAAAAACCTCGATCCCTCGCTGCTGATGTGGGACATGCGGCGGCATCTCGTGCCGTCCGTGCTTCCCAAGCAACGCTGCACGGTGAAATTCGTGTATCCCGAGCTCCGTGCCGGGCGGAAAACGTGGTGGGTTGTCATCGACAGGAACCAGGTCGACATCTGTCTTGTCGATCCCGGATACGAGGTCGATCTGCACGTCCGCAGCTCGCTGCGCAGCATGACGTCGGTATGGATGGGGATGTCCACGCTGAAATCCGAAATCGAGGCGGGCAATATCGAGCTCACCGGCGATCAGGCGATCGCGCGCTCGATGCACGAGTGGCTGGGCTTGAGTCCGTTCGCAAAGGAACGGCGCTATGTGAGTTAGCGCGCGACATGCAAGCATCTCGATCAGTTGGCGCCCCGACCGGGCGTCATTCCGGGGCGCGAGTGTAACGAGCGAACCCGGAATCCAGAAACGGACTCAGTGCGTGCATCTGGATTCCGGGTTCGCGGCCTTCCGGCCGCGCCCCGGAATGACGACTCACTGTCACCCCGACAACCGCGCTTTCACCATTCCGCTGGCCCTGGCCATATCCATCTGCCCGGCAAATTTTCCGCGCAGTACGCCGATGACCTTGCCCATGTCCTTCATGCCGGCGGCGCCGGTCTCCTTCACTGCCGCCTCGATCACCGCCTTCATCTCGTCATCCGACATCTGCTTCGGCAGGTAGCCGGAGATGATCGCGATCTCCTCCTGCTCCTGCTTCACGAGATCGGCGCGGCCGCCTTTCTGGTAAAGCTCGACCGATTCCTGGCGTTGCTTGATCATTTTCTGCAGCAGACCAAGCACCTCGGCGTCGCCGAGCGGCGGCCTGCCGGCGCCACGCGCCTCGATTTCGGCATTCTTGAGCGAGGAATTGACCATGCGCAGCGTGGAAACCGCCCGCTCGTTCCTGGCCTTCATTGCCTCGGTCAAAGCCTTGTTGATGTCGTCGCGCAGCACAGGGACCCCTCTTTTTGCTTAAAAAATGTGCGTTTACGTCGTTGGGGGCGGAATCGCGCGGCCCCTTGCCTCTCACACTATAATACGCAAGTAAGAGCCCATGACCCAGTCGAAAGCCGCCGCCGCGGGGACAGTTTGGGCCGAGCCCAAGCCGACCGCGCTTTTGGTGCTGGCCGACGGGACCGTTCTGGAAGGCTTCGGGTTGGGCGCGACCGGACATGCGGTCGGCGAAGTCTGCTTCAACACCGCGATGACGGGCTACGAGGAAATCCTCACCGACCCGTCCTATGCCGGGCAGATCATCACCTTCACTTTCCCGCATATCGGCAATGTCGGTACCAACGAAGAAGACATCGAGAGTCTGAACATGGCGTCGCGGCCGGGAGCCTGCGGCGTCATTTTACACAGCGCGATCACGCAGCCGTCGAACTACCGCGCGACCAAACACCTCAACGACTGGCTGAAGGCGCGCGGCATCATCGGTCTGGCCGGAATCGACACGCGTGCGCTCACCGCGCTGATCCGCGCCAAGGGCATGCCGAACGCGGTGATCGCGCACGAGCCAGCCGGCAAGTTCGATCTCCCCGCCCTGAAGAAAGAAGCGAAGGACTGGCCGGGCCTTGTTGGCATGGACCTGGTACCGATGGTGACCAGCGCCCAGCGCTTCATCTGGGACGAGACGCCGTGGGTCTGGAACAAAGGCTACGCGCGGCAGACCAATCCGCAGTTTCATGTGGTCGCAGTCGACTACGGCATCAAGCGCAACATTTTGCGCCTGCTCGCCGGCAGCGGCTGCAAGGTGACGGTGGTGCCGGCCAAAACCTCGGCAGAAGACATCATGGCGCTGAACCCCGACGGTGTTTTCCTCTCGAACGGCCCCGGCGATCCGGCAGCGACCGGCGAATATGCAGTGCCGGTCATCAGGAAGCTGATCGACTCAGGCACGCCGACCTTCGGCATCTGCCTCGGCCACCAGATGCTGGGCATCGCCGTCGGCGGCAAGACCATGAAGATGCACCAGGGCCATCATGGCGCCAATCATCCGGTGAAGGACCTCACCACCGGCAAGGTTGAGATCACCTCGATGAACCACGGCTTCGCGGTGGACAAGGACTCGCTGCCGAAGAATGTCGAGCAGACGCACGTATCGCTGTTCGACGGCTCCAACTGCGGCCTTGCGCTCAAGGACAAGCCGGTCTTTTCGGTGCAATACCACCCGGAGGCCTCGCCCGGCCCGCGCGACAGTCATTATCTCTTCACGCGCTTCGTCGGGATGATGCGGCAGGCCAAAGACAGCAAAAAGCGCAAGATTGCCTGAGAGACTGTCATTCCGGGACGGCCCGAAGGGCCG
>DASSRJ010000116.1:0-15941 GCA_035701845.1 Pseudolabrys sp.
AGCCCCGCCGCACGCCGCTGCCGCAGCTTCCGCGCGAACCACAGGCCGAGCGCGAGCAGACCGGCGCCCGACATCACGAACACCGGCACCGCGCTGAAGCGGTCGAAGACCGGCGCATTGATCGCAACGCCGAGCGTCTGCCCGAAATAGAGCGCGGCGGAAAAAATGCCGACCGCAGTGGCGCGCGCCTCCGGCGTCATCTGCGTGGCGTTGGTCTGCAGCGTGTTGTGCAGCATGTAATAGCCGAGCCCGATGCCGGTGATGGCAAACGGCGCAAAGTAGGCGTGCGGCGCGAAAGCGATCGTCGCATAGGCCAGCGCGAGCACCGCGCCGCCGCCGGTGACGAGCCCGATCTGCCCCAGCCGCTCGACCAGCCGCCGCACCGACAGGCTGTAGATCAGCCCGCCGATCGCGAAGGCGCCGACGAACAGGCCGACCATCGCAAAATTGACGCCGAAACGCAGATGCAGGTCGGCGCCGACATAGGCGAAGCCGCCGAACATGAAGAGGCTCTCGATGAAGGCCATGGCAATGATGGCGCGCGCCCAGGGCGAGCGCAGCACGGTGAGATTGTCGACGATGAAGCCGCGCGAGCGGGTGGCACTAGCGTGACCGGCGCGCGTGATCGGGTTGCGCAAAAATTCGATCACCAGCGCGACGGTGGCGAAGGCAAATAGCGCGGCGAGGAAAAAGAACACGCGCCGCCAGCCGAACAGATCGCCGAGCACGCCGCCGGCGGCCTGGCCGAACAGCTGGCCGAGAATCTGGCCCGACAGAAAAGTGCCGAGCACCTGCTGACGACGCTCGTAGGGTATGACGTCGCCGAGAAAAGCAAACGCAAGTGGAATGATCCAGCCGGCGGCGAGACCGCAGGCGAGCCGCGCCGCGACCAGCATCGGCAGCGAGGTCGCCAGCCCGCAGAGCAGCACCAGCACCGAGGCGGCGGCGCAGGCCGCGATGATGCAGGCATATTTTCCGAAGCGGTCGCCGACCGGGCCGATAACGAGCTGCACCGACCCGTGGGCCAGAGCGTAGGCGGTGACCACGATCGAGGCTGCGCCGACGCTCACGCCCATGTCGGTCGAGATCTGCGGCAGCAGCGAATCCGACACCCGCACCATCGACTGGCTGGCGAACGAGGCAACCGCCAGCAGCGTGATCGCGGAGGTGGCGCTGCCGCCCGAGGCGGTCGAAGAGGTGGTCAAAGTTGACTCCGGCGGGTCCGGCGGGCTTTCTACCGCGCTGTTATTGGAATGAGGAATAGGCCACAAGAACGGCCCGGTCCCATTCCACGATAAATCGTAGGGTGGGCTAAGCGACCGCCAAAGCGCGCGAGCGCGAAGGCGGACGCGAGCCCACCAGCAGGATTTCAGCTTGTCTCGGTGGGCTCGGCGCGATACGCGCGTCTTCGACGCGCTATGGCGCCTTAGCCCACCCTACGCGCTCGCATGTCGATTCAGACCCTGAGAGGTGAAGTGGATTCCGCGGCAATGTCCTGACCAACACGATGACAATCGACAAGACCTACCAACCCTCCGAGGTCGAGGGCCGCATCTACCGGACCTGGGAAGAGGCGGGCGCCTTTCGCGCCGGCCGGCCCGAGCGCGCCGACGCGAAGCCTTACTCTATCGTGATCCCGCCGCCGAACGTCACTGGCTCGCTGCATATGGGCCATGCGCTCAACAACACGCTGCAGGATATCTTGTGCCGGTTCGAGCGCATGCGCGGGCGGGACGTGCTTTGGCAGCCGGGCACCGACCACGCCGGCATCGCCACCCAGATGGTGGTCGAGCGGCAGCTGATGGAACGCCAGCAGCCCTCGCGCCGGCAGATGGGGCGCGAGAAGTTCCTGCAGCGCGTCTGGGAGTGGAAGGCAGAATCCGGCGGCACGATTGTGAATCAACTCAAGCGACTCGGCGCCTCCTGCGACTGGTCGCGCGAGCGCTTCACCATGGACGAGGGGCTCTCCCGGGCCGTTCTTAAAGTTTTTGTGGAGCTTTACCGCGCCGGCCTCATCTACAAGGACAAGCGGCTGGTCAACTGGGACCCCAAGCTGCTGACCGCGATCTCCGATCTTGAAGTCATCCAGGTCGAGACCAAGGGACACCTCTGGTACTTGCGCTATCCACTGGAAGGCAAAACGTTCAAGGCGGAGGATCCGTCGACCTACATCGTTGTCGCCACGACGCGGCCGGAAACGATGTTGGGCGACACCGCCGTAGCGGTGAACCCGGAGGACGATCGCTACAAGGCGCTGATCGGGACCAACGCAATCCTGCCGCTGGTTGGGCGCAAGATTCCGATTGTCGGCGACGAGATTTCCGATCCGGAGAAGGGCTCGGGCGCGGTGAAGATCACACCGGCGCACGACTTCGGTGACTTTGAGGTTGGCAGGCGGCATAACCTGCCGCAGATCAACATTTTCAGCGTCGAGGCTAAGCTTCAACTGAAAGATAATGCAGATTTCGTTGCAGGCGTGCCGAAGTCGTCGGATCTCGATGCGACGCTGGCCATGCACGGCGCGGACCGTTTTGCCGCGCGCAAGGCGATCGTCGCGCGTCTGGAAGAGATGGGGCTGGTCGAGAAAATCGAACCGAACACGCATGTCGTGCCGCACGGCGACCGCTCCAATGTCGTGATCGAGCCGTATCTCACTGACCAATGGTACGTGAACGCCAAGGAACTGGCGAAGCCGGCGATCGCCGCCGTGCGCAACGGCAAGATCAGGTTCATCCCGAAGAACTGGGAGAAGACCTATTTCGACTGGATGGAGAACATCCAGCCCTGGTGCATCTCGCGCCAACTCTGGTGGGGGCACCAGATCCCGGCGTGGTACGGACCCGACGGCAAGGTGTTCGTCGCGCTGACGGAAGCGGAAGCGCAGGCGGACGCCGACAGGCACTACGGAAAGAAGACAGCGCTCACGCGCGACGAGGACGTGCTCGACACCTGGTTCTCATCGGCGCTGTGGCCGTTTTCGACGCTCGGCTGGCCGGATGCGACGCCCGAACTGAAACGTTATTACCCGACGTCCGCGCTGGTCACCGGGTTCGACATCATCTTCTTCTGGGTGGCGCGCATGATGATGATGGGTCTCCATTTTATGCAAAAGGAGCGCCCTGGCGCTCCGCTGGAAGAAGTGGTCCCGTTCCACGACGTCTACATCCACGCGCTGGTGCGCGATGCCTCCGGCGCCAAGATGTCGAAGTCGAAAGGCAACGTCATCGACCCGCTGGCGCTGATCGACGAATACGGCGCCGACGCCCTGCGCTTTACGCTCGCCGCCATGGCGGCGATGGGACGCGACATCAAGCTCTCTTCGCAACGCGTTGAAGGCTATCGGAATTTCGCAACGAAGCTATGGAACGCGGCGCGCTTTGCCGAAATGAATGGCTGCGCCACCGTCACGGCATTCGATCCGAAATCAGCGAAGGAAACGCTCAACCGCTGGATCGCGCACGAGACCGCTAAAGCCGTGGCCGAGGTGACCGAGGCGATCGAGGCCTACCGTTTCAATGACGCGGCCGCCGCCGTCTACCGCTTTGTCTGGAACATCTATTGCGACTGGTATCTCGAGCTCGCGAAGCCGCTGCTGACCGGGCCGGATGGCTCAGCAAAAAGCGAGACGCAGGCGATGGTGGCCTGGGCGCGTGACGAGATCCTCAAGCTGCTGCACCCGTTCATGCCTTTCGTCACCGAGGAATTATGGGAGGTGACCTCCCAACCGGTCATTCCGGGGCGCGCTGAAAGCGCGAACCCGCCTGCGGGCCGAAGCAGCAGGCGCTCTGCCGAAGCTGATCAACCTTCGGCGGGCGAAGGCCCGGAATCCAGAACGACGATGAGCAGTGCCGGTTCTCTGGATTCCGGGTCCGCCGCTTCGCGGCGTCCCGGAATGACCGGGAGAAATTTGCTCGCGCTGAGCCAGTGGCCACAGCTATCCGGCCTCGCCGACGACACGGCCGAAGCTGAAATCGGCTGGGTGATCGATCTCGTCACCGCGATCCGTTCGGTCCGCGCCGAGATGAACATCACTGCGGCGATCCCGCTGGTGCTCGCCGGCGCCTCTGCCGAAAGTAAAGGACGCGCGGAGCGCTGGGTCGAATTCATCAGGCGGCTGGCGCGTGTCTCCGACATTTCCTTCGTGGCCGCCGCGCCGCCCGGCTCGGTGCAGCTGGTGGTGCGCGGGGAGGTGGCGGCGCTGCCGCTCAAGGGCGTCATCGATCTCGCCGCCGAGCGCGCGCGGCTCGCCAAGGAAATGCAGAAGGCGGAGGCTGACGTCGCGCGCGTCGATGCCAAGCTTAACAACCCGAATTTCACGGCGCGCGCGCCGGAAGAGGTCGTCGAAGAGGAAAAGGAAAAGCGCGAGGAGGCGGTCGCGCGCAAGGCCAAGATCGCCGAGGCGCTGGAGCGGCTCAAGGACGTGAGCTGACCGGACGCGGCCGCGCGGCGCAAACGACGCGGAACCGGGATACCCATGGCAGATCTCAGGCTGACGCTTGCTTGCTGGGACTACGATCGCACCCGACCTTTGATCGACGGGCGGGTGAAGGCCGACGGCATAGACCTCGACATTCAGCTGCTGCGGCCGCGCCAGGCGTTTCAGCGAATGCTCGACGACCAGGCGTTCGAGATTTCCGAGCTCTCCCTTGCCTCCTACACAACACTGAAAGCGCGCGGCGACTGTCCCTTTGTTGCGCTGCCGATCGCGCTGTCCAAGATCTTCCGCCATTCCTGCATCTACGTTCGTGCCGACGCGGGTATCCGCACGGCGCAGGATCTGCGAGGAAAGCGTGTCGGCGTAACGCAGTGGAGTTCGACCGGCCTGTGCTTCATGCGCGGGTTCCTGCAGCATGACTACGGCGTCAAGGCGGAAGATCTGCGCTGGTTCATGGGCGGACTTAACAGCTATGCCGAACCGCCGTTGATCCGCCTCAATCTCCCGGACGCCATAAAGTTGATCTTCCTTGGCGAAGGCCAGACGCTTGAAACAATGTTTGCAGCAGGGGAGCTTGACGCGCTTTTTTCGTTGTACATACCGAAACTTTTCCTCGAGGGATCGCCGCGGATCGTCCGCTTGTTTCCGAACTTCAAGGAAGTGGAGATCGACTATTACCGCCGCACCAAAATCCTGCCGATCATGCACGTCGTGGTCGTGCGCGAGGACGTGCAGCGCAAGCATCCTTGGGTCGCAAAAAGCATCTACAAGGCGTTTTGCGAGGCAAAGCGCATTGCAATCGATGGTCTCTATGACACCGACGCCTTGCGTGTCGCGTTGCCGTTTCTCATCGACCATGTCGAGGAGGCCTGGCGGCTTTTTGGTCAGGACTTCTGGTCCTATGGTGTGGAACCAAACCGGCCCACCTGGGAGGCCATCGCGCAGTTTGTGAACGAGCAGGGACTTGCGCCGCGTGTCGTCACGCCGGAAGAGATGTTTCCTCTCAAGGTGGAGTGACGCTCACGTACCAATGAGGTGATTATGAAAATATTTCTCGCCGGAGCGGGTGGCGCCATTGGGCGCCGGCTGACGCCATTGCTGCGTGCGGCCGGTCATGCGGTTGCCGGCACCACGCGGTCGAAGGACAAGGCCGCCGCGATTTCCGCGCTCGGTGCGGAGCCGGTGGTGGTCGATGTGTTCGACCGCGCGGCGCTGGCGCATGCGGTGAAAGCCGCCGCGCCGCAGGTGATCATGCATCAGCTCACCGATCTGCCGTTTGCGCCGGGGACGCCGCGTTATGAAGAGGGACTCGAACGCAATGCGCGGCTGCGCATCGAAGGCACGCGCAATCTGGTCGATGCGGCCAAGGCCGCCGGCATCCGGCGCATGATCGCGCAGAGCATCGCCTTCGTTTACGCGCCCGCCGACGGCGAGCGCATTGAGAGCGATGCGCTCGATCTGTCGGCAACCGGCGCGCGCAAGCGCACGGTCGACGGTGTGGTCGCGCTCGAGCAGGCGACGCTTGAGTTGCCGGAGGGCATCGTCCTGCGCTACGGCTATCTCTACGGTCCCGGCACCTGGTTCGTGGAGGGCAAGCGGTCGAAGCCGGCGCTGCATGTCGATGCGGCGGCGCAGGCCGCGCTGCTTGCGGTGAGCAAGGGCAAGCACGGCATCTACAACATCGCGGAAGACGACGGCGCGATTTCGAGCGAGAGGGCCAAGCGCGATCTCGGCTTCGACGCGGGGTTCAGGGTTTGAAGGTCCAGCAACATTTCGCTTATTGCGCGTAGGGTGGGCTAAGGCGCGAAGCGCCGAGCCCACCGAACCACATCGCAACGTTGCCGGTGGGCTCGCTCCGCTTCGCGCTCATGCGCTCAGCGTCGCTTATAGCCCACCCTACCACGGTGCTTCCGGATTATTCGCGCGAGTGAGGGAGCCTACCTGAACGGCCTGCTCAAAAACGGCGAGCCGCTCAAACCATAGCGCCACGGTTTCTCCGCGGCCTTGGTGATCCCGATCCGCACGCCGGTGGTGATCTCCGGCGTGCCGACACGCGCGCGCAGTTCGAACGGCGCGCGGTCGAGCGGTAGCGCGTTTTGTTTTCGTGTAATCCCCAGCGCCTCGCATATTTTGCCGGGCCCCGAGCAGAGAGCGCGCTCGTCACGCAGTCCGCGCCGGCGCCGCATCGCCGCAAGGCCGTGCGTCGGCGCGAGCGCGCGGATCAGCACGGCGCTGGCACTGCCGTCCTCCTCGCAGACGAAATTGAGACACCAGTGAATGCCGTAAGAGCGATAGACATAGGCGTAGCCGGGCGGGCCGAACATCACCGCGTTGCGTTCGGTGCGGCCGACATAGGAATGCGCCGCCGGGTCGGTGTGGTGATAGGCCTCGACCTCCACGATCGTGCCGCCGGCG
Source organism: Pseudolabrys sp. (assembly GCA_035701845.1). GTDB lineage: Bacteria > Pseudomonadota > Alphaproteobacteria > Rhizobiales > Xanthobacteraceae > Pseudolabrys. Next base: position 6,851 of record DASSRJ010000116.1, read on the forward strand.
CCGTTGAACAAGAGCGTCGCGCCGATGAGCTCGGGCGCGACCTCGTGCACGGAACGGTGGAAGAATGAGCGGCGCAGGCGAGGGGGCATTGCTAGTGCGGACGTGACGCTTGCTCCGGGTCATGCCCGGGCCTGACCAATAGCCTTAATTGATTTCGCTGCGGCGCGCTTCATCATGGATTGCCGGGTCAAAAGGCAGCGCCCCCTGGCGCGCCATGCCCTCGTATCCGGGGGGACCCCTGTCATTCGGGGGGACAGGAAGACGGGCCTGCCCGGGGCCTCGATAAAGAATACGGGCGATGGCGCTTGGGCTTGCCGGATTGTCTTGTGACTCTTCTTGAGGCCGGCGGCAGAGACGTACCGGCAACACCTGTGACCGCCGTGCAACAGTTTTAGAACATTTAACCCATACCCCCGGATGGCACCAATGGCGCCGCGATTCGGCCATACCATTCAACGACATCGGGGATCGATAAGGCCGGGGTAAGCCTTAGATAAAGCGGGCGGGGGGCCGTCCGGCGTTGCTATCGGACGGGCGTGGTAAAGGACTATGGACGCCAAGACCAATCTGAAATCGAGGCTGCCAAGCCGGCATGCCACCGAGGGGCCGGACCGGGCGCCGCATCGCTCTTTTTATTACGCGATGGGGCTGACCTCTGAACAAATCCATCAGCCGTTCGTAGGAGTGGCGACCTGCTGGAACGAGGCGGCGCCCTGCAACATCGCGCTGATGCGCCAGGCGCAGGCCGCGAAGAAGGGCGTTGCCGCGGTCGGAGCGACGCCGCGCGAGTTCTGCACCATCACCGTCACCGACGGTATCGCCATGGGTCACGCCGGCATGAAGTCGTCGCTCCCCTCGCGCGAAGTGATCGCCGACAGCGTCGAACTCACCGTACGCGGCCACGCCTATGACGCGCTGATCGGGATTGCGGGCTGCGACAAATCGCAGCCGGGCATGATGATGGCGATGTGCCGTCTCAATGTTCCGGCAATCTACATTTACGGCGGATCGATTTTGCCCGGCACGTTCAAGGGCAAGCCGGTCACCGTGCAGGATGTCTATGAAGCCGTCGGCAAACATTCCGTCGGGCAGATGTCGGACGAAGACCTCGACATTCTCGAGCAGAATGCCTGCCCGTCGGCAGGAGCATGCGGCGCGCAATTTACCGCCAACACCATGGCCACGGTATCGGAAGCCATCGGTCTTGCGCTGCCGTACTCCGCCGGCGCGCCGGCGCCTTACGAGATCCGCGACAAATTCTGCATGCTTGCCGGCGAAATGATCATGGACCTGATCCGCAAGAACATCCGCCCGCGCGACGTCGTCACCCGCAAGGCGCTCGAGAACGCTGCGGCCGTTGTCGCGGCGACCGGCGGCTCGACCAATGCGGCGCTGCATTTGCCGGCGATCGCAAACGAATGCGGTATCGAATTCACGCTGTTCGACGTCGCGGAAGTCTTCAAAAAGACTCCTTATGTCGCAGATTTGAAGCCGGGCGGCCGTTATGTCGCCAAGGATATGTTCGAGGCTGGCGGCGTGCCGCTTTTGATGAAAACGCTTCTCGATCACGGATACCTGCACGGCGACTGCCTCACGGTAACCGGACGCACGATCGCCGAAAATCTGAAAAACGTGAAATGGAATCCGGACCAGGATGTCGTGCGTCCCGCCGACAAGCCTCTGCTGCCGACCGGCGGTGTGGTCGGGCTTAAAGGAAATCTCGCACCCGAAGGCGCGATCGTGAAGGTCGCCGGTATGAAAACGCTGAAATTCAGCGGGCCGGCGCGCTGCTTCGACAGCGAGGAAGCCTGCTTCGATGCGGTGAAACATCGCAAGTACAAAGAGGGCGAGGTTCTCGTCATCCGCTACGAGGGTCCGCGCGGGGGCCCCGGCATGCGCGAGATGCTTTCGACGACGGCCGCGCTCTACGGCCAGGGTGCCGGCGAAAAAGTCGCACTCATCACCGACGGACGGTTCTCCGGTGCGACGCGCGGCTTCTGCGTCGGCCATGTCGGGCCGGAAGCGGCGGTCGGCGGCCCGATCGGACTGATCCGCGACGGCGACATCATCGAGATCGATGCGGTGAAGGGAACGCTCGACGTGAAGCTTTCCGCCGACGAGCTTGCCAAGCGCAAGAGCCAGTGGAAGGCGCGCGAGGGCGAATACGGCTCCGGTTACCTGTGGAAATACGCGCAGCAGGTGGGCCCCGCGGTCAGCGGCGCGGTGACCCATCCGGGCGGCGCAGGTGAGAAAGAGTGCTATGCGGACATTTGATGGCCTCCTGCGCGTTGCGTTGATCGGCGCCGGCCTGATGGCCGCGGCGCCGGCCTTTGCGCTCGACGGCAGCAAGACCGACGGCAAGCTCGGCCCGCCGCCGATGACGCCGGTGGAGGCGTTCCGCTCGGGCGCGCACTGGCTCAAGGCGGGCGATACGGTGAAGGCCGTCAACTCGCTCGAATACGCCGCCGAAAAAGGTCACGCGCTCGCGCAGTGGAAGCTCGGCCGCATGTATGCCGAAGGCGACGGCGTTGCGCAGAACGATCTCAAGGCCTTCGAATATTTCCGCAGCATCGCGAACAGCCATGCCGACGATAATCCCGACACGCCGCAGGCGCGTTTCGTCGCCAACGCCTTCGTCGCGCTCGGCCACTACTACCTCGAGGGAATTCCGAAGACGGAAATCAAGCGCGACCCGCAGCGCGCGCGCGAGATGTTCGCTTATGCGGCGTCGTATTTCCGCGATCCCGACGCGCAATATTATCTGGCGCGGCTTTACCTCAACGGCACCGGCGCGCCGCACGATGCGCGCACGGCCGCGCGCTGGTTCGGTCTCTCCGCGGCCAAGGGCCAGTGCGAGGCGCAGGCGATGCTCGGCGCGATGCTGTTCGAGGGCGATCATGTGCCGCGGCAGGCGGCGCGCGGCCTGATGTGGCTTGCGCTCGCAAAAGACAGCGCGCGCGCCGATCAGGCCTGGATCACCAAGCTTTACGACAGCGCCATGAAGCAGGCGAGCGAGGATGAGCGCGCGCTCGCGGCGGTCTATCTGCGGCGCTGGCTCGAGACGCGCAGGGAGTAACATCCTGTCATTCCGGGACGGCGCGACAGCGCCGGACCCGGAATCCAGATGCAAATACGAGACTAAGTTTCTGGATTCCGGGTTCGCTCGCTAACGCTCGCGCCCCGGAATGACGTTTCACCGCCCCTCAATATCCAGATCGACATAAACGGGCACGTGATCGGACGGCTTGTCCCAGCCGCGCACGTGGCGGTCGATGCCCGCGCCGATCAATTTGTCGGCGGCCTGCGGCGACAGCAGAACGTGGTCGATGCGGATGCCGTTGTCCTTCTCCCAGGCGCCGGCCTGGTAGTCCCAGAATGTGTAGAGCCCGGAATCGTCGCTGACCGCACGCAATGCATCGGTGAGGCCGAGATTGATGAGCGCGCGATACTTTTCGCGGGTCTCCGGCAGGAACAGCGCGTCATTCGTCCATGCTTCGGGGCGACGCGCGTCGGCTGCAGCCGGAATGACATTGTAATCGCCGGCGAGGAGCATAGGTTCTTCCAATTTCAGCCGTTCACGTGAGAAATTAACAAGCCGGCTCATCCAGCCGAGCTTGTAGGTGTATTTGTCGGTGGCCGGCGGGTTGCCATTGGGCAGGTAAAGGCTGACGACGCGCAGCGCGCCGGTCCTGGTGGAGACGATTGCTTCCAGAAAGCGCGCCTGCACGTCGGCGGCATCGCCGATCAGCCCGGGCGCGACTTCGTCGAACGGCAGCTTCGACAAAAGTGCGACGCCGTTGAACGTCTTCTGGCCATGTACGGCCACGTTGTAGCCGAGCGCCTCGAACGGCTCGCGCGGGAAGGCGTCGTCGATGCATTTGATCTCCTGCAGGCAGACAATGTCGGGGGCCCGCTCCTTGAGCCAGGCCTGCAGATTGTCCATGCGCTGACGGATGGAATTGACGTTCCAGGTGGCGATTCGCATCGATTTTGGGCGGTTCGGGAGGGGCGAATAATGCCGTATTCACCGTGTTTATCAGGCAGCGCAGGGATATGCACGGTTTAACGTTTATATGCTAGGAAAGCCGCCAACGCGGCCTCCTGAATTGGTAGAGAAATCGCGGAAGAGGGAGCGTCCGGGCGGGGCCCGATGAGTCCGGACCGAAAATTACCGATGCTTCAGCGAAAGTGGCTCATTGGAGGGGCGGCGCTGGCCCTGCTGGGCATCGTCGTGCTTGTCCGCGGTTTCTGGACGACCGATGGCGTTGCGGCGCGCTCCCAGGCGCAGGCCCGGCCGGTGCCGGTGGAGACCGGCACCGCCGAGCGCAAAACAATGCCGGTGCAGCTGCGGGCCCTGGGGACCGTCACCCCCATCGCCTCCGTCGCCATCAAGACCCAGGTCGACACCACGATTACCGGCGTTCGTTTCCGCGACGGCGCGCGCGTCGAAAAAGGCGATGAGCTTTTCACGCTCGATTGCCGCCAGATCGAAGCTGACATGAAGCGCGTCGAAGCCGTGATCAATGGCGCGCAGGCCACGTTCGAGCAGGCGCAACGCGACGTCGAGCGCTACACCGAACTTGCCGCGAGAAACGCAACTCCGATCGTTACGCTCAACAACGCGCAGACGCAGGCCAACATCTCGAAGGCGACGGCGGAATCGAACCGCGCGCAGCTTGAGAATTTGAAAGTGCAGCTTGGCTTCTGCACCATCCGAGCGCCGATCTCCGGCCGCATCAGCATGGCCAACGTGAAGGTCGGCAATTTCGTGCGGCAGGCCGACACCTCGCCGATGGCAACGCTCGTGCAGACGGCGCCGGTCTATGTGAGCTTCACGGTACCGCAGAAAAATCTTCCCGATATCCGCAAGGCGATCGCTGCGGAAACTGCGACCGTGGAAGCGGTTATTCCCGGCGAGGACAAGCGCGCCAACGGCCAGGTCACCATGATCGAGAACACGGTCGACATGGCAACCGGAATGGCCACGATCCGCGCCACGATGCCGAACAAGGACGAGCTGCTGTGGCCCGGTACGCTCGTCACCACCGACATGACGCTGCGAACGGAAGAGGGCGTGGTGGTGCCTGCGACCGCGGTGCAGGTGAGCCAGGGCGGCAACTTCGTCTTCATCGTCAAGGACGGCGTAGCCAAAGTTCAAAATGTCCAGGTCGAGCGCCAGATCGGCCGCGAGACAGTCATCGCGTCGGGTCTGAGCGGCGGCGAAACCGTCGTCACCGACGGCCAGCTGCTCCTGTCCGACGGCACGCGCGTCAACCCGCGTCCGCCGAAAGTCGCCGGCAGCTGATCCATGAACATTTCCGAGACCTGCATCCGCCGCCCGGTGCTGACGACGCTGATGACGGCGTCGCTGATCGTTTTTGGTGCGTTTGCCTATCGCCTGCTGCCGGTGGCGGCGCTGCCGGCGGTCGACTTCCCGACCATCCAGATCACCGCGACGCTGCCCGGCGCAAGCCCGGAAACGATGGCCGCCTCGGTTGCCTCGCCGATCGAGCGGCAGCTTTCGACGATTTCCGGAATTTCGTCGATGACGTCGTCGTCGTCGCTGGGCACGACGCAGATCACGATCCAGTTCGATCTCGGCCGCAACATCGACGGCGCCTCGCTCGACGTGCAGACGGCGCTTGCGACGGCGCAACGCCGGCTGCCGGTCGAAATGACGACGCCGCCGTACTTCCGCAAGGTCAATCCGGGTGACTTCCCGGTGCTGTACATCAGCATGCGCTCGGACACGATGCCGTTGTCGGCGATCAATGACTACGCCGAAACGGTGCTGGCGCCGCAGATCTCGCAGCTGCCCGGTGTTGCGCAGGTGCTGGTCTATGGCGCGCAGAAATTTGCCGTGCGCGTGCAGGTCGATCCGGTGGCGGCGGCCGCACGCAATATCTCGCTTGACGATATCCGCAGCGTCGTTGCCAAGGCGAATTCCTCGGCGCCGGTCGGAACGCTGCAAGGCAAGGAGCAGGCGGTCACGTTGCTTGCAACCGGCGCGATGCTCCACGCGGCCGACTACCGTGACGTCGTCGTTGCCTATCGCAATGGCGCTCCGATCAAGCTCAGCGAGGTGGCAAGGGTCGTCGACAGTGTCGAGAACGACAAGGTCGCCACCTGGTTCAACGATTCGCGCGCCATCGTGCTCGCGATCCAGCGGCAGCCGGACGCCAATACGGTCGAGGTCGTTGATCTCGTGCGCGGAAAGCTGCCGCAGATGCGGGCGCAGGTGCCGCCTGCGATCCAGATGCAGCCGCTGTTCGACCGCTCGCTCTCGATCCGCGCCGCGGTGTGGAACGTGCAGGAGACGCTGGCGATCGCAATCGCGCTCGTGATCATGGTGATCTTTCTGTTCCTGCGCAAAGTGTCGGCAACGATTATCCCGGCTTTGGCGGTTCCGGTTTCCCTGATCGGAACCTGCGCGGCGATGTACGCCTTCGGTTTTTCCATCAACAACATGACGCTGCTGGCGCTGACGTTGTCCGTCGGCTTTGTGGTCGATGATGCGATCGTCATGCTGGAAAACATCGTGCGCCATATCGAAGGCGGCATGCGCCCGTTCGAGGCCGCGCTGAAGGGCTCGCGCGAAATCGGCTTCACCATCATTTCGATCACCTTCTCGCTGATCGCAGTCTTTATTCCGGTCCTGCTGATGGGCGGCATGGTGGGCCGTGTCTTCCGTGAATTCGCGGTGTCGATCTCGGTGGCGATTATCGTTTCAGGATTTGTGTCGCTGACCCTGACGCCGATGCTGTGCGCGCGCGTGCTCAAGAGCCATGACCCGCACGAGAAGGAGAACTTCATTCTGCGCTGGTTCGAAGCGACATTCGCCGCCGGACTCAAAGCCTATGAGTGGAGCCTCGACCGCGTGCTCAAGGCCAAGCAGGTCATGCTCTGGGTCACGCTGGCGACGATTGCGGGCACGGTCTGGCTTTACGTTATCGTGCCAAAGGGCTTCTTTCCGACCGAAGACACCGGCTACATGGTCGGCATCACCGAAGCGAACACGGACATCGCATTTCCCGCAATGGTGGAACACCAGCGCAAGATCGCCGAGCTCGTGCGCGCGGACAAAGGCGTTGCTTACGTCAACTCGACGGTCGGTGCGGGCGGGCCGAACACGCTCGGCAACAGCGGTCGCATGCTGGTTGCGCTCAAGCCGCGTGACGAGCGCGACGGCATGCAGCAGATCATCGCGCGGTTGCGCCAGAACGTGAATGTCGTTCCGGGCATCCAGATCTTCTTCCAGCCGATCCAGAACATCAATCTGGGCGGCCGGCTCAACAAGAGCCAATACCAGTACACGCTGCAGTCAAACGACACCCAGGATCTCTATCGGATCACGCCGGTTCTGCGTGACAAGATCGCGCAAATTCCGGGACTGCTCGATGTCACCACCGACCTCTACGTGAAGAACCCGCAAGTGACGGTGGAGGTCGATCGCGAGAAGTCGGCGGTCTACGGCGTCTCGATCGACCAGGTTCGTCAGGAACTCTACAACGCGTTCGGCTCGCGGCAGGTCGCAACCATCTATACGCCGGCGAACGACTACCAGGTCATTCTTGAGACCAAGCCGGAGTTTCAGCAGAGCCCGGACGATCTCAACCGCATCTTCCTGAAGACGACGAACGGCACGACCGTGCCGCTGTCGGCGGTGACGCATTTCGTGCGCACGGTCGGCCCGCTGCAGGTGAACCACCAGGGCCAGCAGCCGGCAGTGACAATCTCGTTCAACCTCGCGCCGGGATTCTCGCTCGGCCAGGCGGTCGACGCCATCACCAAGCTTGAGCGTGATGAGCGCCTGCCGGCGACGATCACGACAGGCTTCCAGGGCACGGCGCAGGTGTTCCAGGAGTCATTACGCGGGCAGGGCATCCTCATCCTTGCCGCGATATTTGCCGCCTATGTCGTGCTCGGAATTCTGTACGAGAGCTTCATCCATCCGATCACGATCATTTCCGGCCTGCCGTCAGCAGGTATCGGCGCGATTCTGACCCTGATGCTGTTCCGCATGGATCTGTCGGTGATCGCGATGATCGGCATCGTCATGCTGGTCGGCATCGTGAAGAAGAACGCGATCATGATGATTGACTTCGCGATCGAGCGGCGGCGCGTCGGACTGTCGGCGGAAGCCGCGATCCGCGAGGCGGCGACGCTGCGCTTCCGTCCGATCATGATGACGACCTTTGCGGCAATCTTCGGCACGATCCCGATCGCGCTCGGCACCGGCGCGGGCGCCGAATTGCGTCAGCCGCTCGGCGTTGCAGTCGTCGGCGGCCTGGTGCTGTCGCAGCTGCTCACGCTCTACATCACGCCGGTGATTTATCTGTACCTCGACCGCTTCGACCGGCTGCTGAAGCGCCGCCTTGAGCCGCAATTGACGCAAGTCGAGGAAGCGCCGCCCGCGGTCGCGGCGGAGTAATCCTTGATCTTGTCAGGGCGGGGCAACCGGGTCCGGCCGAAGGCCGGCCCGGTCGTAAACTTGTCCCGGCCATCTCGCTTAGGATGGCGCGGTGCCTCACTAAACGGGATGCGCGGGACAAGCCCGCGCATGACAATCGAGAGATGCGATCAATATTTACAGCGCGAAGCTGGTGCCGCAGCCGCAGGAGGCTTTCGCCTGCGGGTTGTTCACCTTGAACGCGGCGCCGATCAGGTCGTCGACGAAGTCGATTTCCGATCCGGCCATGTAGTTCACCGAGACGGGATCGATCAGCACCACCGCATTGTCGCGGCTGATGACGAGATCGTCGGCCGCCTTGGCGCGCTCCATGTCGAACTTGTACTGAAAGCCCGAGCAGCCGCCGCCTTCGACGCTCACGCGCAGCATGGTTCCGGCCGGCTCTCCTTTCAGGATTTCGCCGATTCGCTTTGCCGCCCGTTCGCTGACCGTAATGCCTGTGCCCATCCTTGCGCCTTTTGGGGCCGGTCCTATTGGCAGATGACCCAACGGATAGTTAAGTGCACCGGCAAGTGAGGTCAATCCGCTGCGTGATCCTGCAAAGCGGGTCCCGGCTTTCGGATAAGGTCATGCGCCAACGACAAGAAATCTGATGGCGGTCGAACCCGGGCGTGAAAGGGC
>DASSRJ010000117.1:0-54790 GCA_035701845.1 Pseudolabrys sp.
AACGCACCGAACGACGCCGCGGAGATGAAGAACGTGCGTGTGATCGACGCGCCGGTATAGGCCAGAAACACCGACGACAACATGAGTCCGAGCAGACCGGCGTAGACCAAGAACAGCATGAGCGCCGTGCTTGGCTGCAGGTTGCTGATCCGGAAGCTCATGAAGAACACAAGTCCGAGCGTTCCGAGGAACAGCACGATCGTCAGCGGGCCGCTGAAGATCGTTTGCCCGAACGGCGTCAGACCGGTGATGCGCCCTGTTGCATCGGTGATCACGGCAGCGTTGAAGGTAAGCCAGGCGACGACGCCGGTCAGAGCGACGCCGGCGGCCATGTAATTGTAGACGCGGATCATGTAGGCGCGCAGGCCTGCATCGATCGCCTCAGCACGCGCGGCGCCGAAGCCGCGGGCAGCTACGTTACGGTCGTAGTCCGACATCGAAGTTTCCTCTCTCATGTGCCGGCTTTGGCCGGTTACACGTCACGCGCGACAGCCTGGTGCCATCGCGCTCGTGTTCCGAATCTAGTGGTTGAACAGGCTTGGCGCTAGATATGGCCTGACAATGACCCTGCACCGTGGCTGAACATTAATTTCCAGCCGTGGAATATAGCCCAAATACCGCGCGGCCGAAGGATACGCGGCGGAATGTCGCAAAAAGCTAGAGATTTCTCAGCACCGGGGCCGGTTTCTGGCCAAGCGCGACCCAGGTGCCGGCCAGCCCGAGGACCACGGTAACCATGACCGCAATACCCGCTGCCGCCAGTGCCGGCCCGGGCAACCACGTAAACGGCAGGTGCATGAGTTGCACGACGATCAACCAGGCCGCTAGCGAGCCGGCAATGACCCCAAAGAGCGCCGTGGCCGACCCGATCAGCAGGTACTCGATCCCGTAGGCCGAAATCAGGTCACGGCGCGTTGCACCAAGCGTTTTCAGGATCACCGCGTCGTAGACGCGATGACGGTGGCCGGCTGCAAGCGCCCCGCCGAGCACCAGTGCGGCGGCGAAAAGCGTGACAGCGCTGGCGCCGCGAATGGCCAGCACCAGATTGCCTACAATACTGCCGATTGCTTGCAGCGCCTCCTTCACACGCACGGCGGTGACCATCGGGAACGACTCGGCCACCGCCCGGATCGTGGCAGCTTCCTGCGACGGCGTTCCGCCGCCCGGATACGTCAACGTCGCCAGGTTCGAATGCGGCGCTCCGGCAAACGCATTCGGTGAGAACACCATGACGAAATTGATCCCAAGACTTTCCCAGTCAACCAGACGCATGTTTGAGATGGTGGCAGTGATATTGCGGCCGAGCACATTCACGGTTACCGGGTCACCGAGCTTGAGGCCGAGCCCGTCGGCAATCCGCTTCTCGAATGAGACCAGCGGCGGCCCGTTGTAATCTTTCCCCCACCACTGCCCCTCGACCAGACGCGAGCCGGTCGGGACTTCGCTGGCATAGGTGATGCCGCGGTCACTCTGCAGAACCCAGGCTGCGTCCTCCCGCGGCTTGATGTTCTCCGCCGGCTTGCCGCCGGCCGAAATAATCCGGCCGCGCAACATCGGCACATCCTCAAGCTTTGCCGATGGAGCATGAGCGCGGATGAAGGTTTCGAAGCGCCCCGTCTGCTCTGCCGGGATATCGAGGAAATAAAACGAAGGCGCCCTCGCGGGCAGTTCATTCGAGAACTGCCTGCGAAGATTGCCGTCGATCTCGATGACGGTCACCAGCAGCGTGATGCCCAGCCCAAGCGAGAGCACGATTGTCGGGGTCAAAGCACTCGGACGATGAATGTTGGCGATCGCCATTCGTAACCCCGCCGAATGCGGGCGCGGCAGACGTCCGGCCGCCATCATCAAGAGCGCCGCCACCACGCGCAGCAAAACGAACACCGCCGCAGCCGTGCCAACATAGATGACGGCAACGCGCCGGTCATAGGCCAGCAGCACGGCGAGCGCGGCGAGAACGACAACGGTGAGAGCCGTAAGCGCCACATAGCGTCCGCGCGGCCAGCGCAGCTGCGGTGTCACCATGTCGCGGAAAAGTGCGCCGACCGGGACATCGTGTGCGCGCCCGAGGGGCCACAAAGCGAAGGCCAGCGCCGTGAGGACGCCGTAGACAATCGCGAGCACGAGTTCGCCGGGGTGCAGCGCCGGAACGATCGGCAGCGGGATAATTGCGCCGAACGTCCACCAGATCAGGAAGGGGATGGCCGCTCCGACGACGGCGCCGACGATGCCGCCGGCAATCGCAAGCAATACAACCTGCGTCAGATAGATTGTGAAAACGCGGCGCCCGCTCGCACCCAACGCTTTCATGGTGGCGATTGTATCGCGCCGCCGATCGAGATGGCTTTTTACCGCGTTACCGACGCCGACACCGCCGACGAGGAGCGCAGTCAGGCCGACGATGGTGAGAAACTGGGTGAATCGCTCAACATTGCGCTCGAGGCGCGGCGACGCATTGCTCCGGCTGCGGATATCCCAACCGGCCTCCGGCAATTGCGCGCGCGCCTGCTCGGCGACCGCCTTTGCATTGTCGTCGGACGCATTGTTGGCGGGAAGGCGCAGGCGATAATGCCATCTCACCAGGCTGCCCGGCTGTAACAAGCCGGTCGCACGCAGGGCGTCCTGAGTCGCCAGCAAGCGCGGGCCGAAGCCGATGCCGCCCGCAAGCTTGTCGGGCTCATTGACGAGCGCGGCGCGAATTTCGATCGTGGCATTCCCAATCGTAAGCCGTGCCCCTGGTTTGATCTCGAGCCGTGCCATCAGGGTCGGGTCGGCTACACCACCGAAAATTCCGTCCCGCTCGGCCAGCGCATCGGCCACCGGTCCGGGGGGATCGAGCGTCACTTCTCCGAACAGCGGATAGGCGGCGTCGACAGCTTTCAACTCGACCAAGGTCGCCTGGCCGCCCGTTGTACGGGCCATCGCACGCATGGTTGCAACGGTCGATGTCCGGCCACGGGCGTCGAGAAATGCCAATTCCTGCTGGGTGGCTTCACGCTGGATCAGCGTGAAGGCGAGGTCGCCGCCAAGGATCACCTGACCTTCGCGCGCCAGGCCGTCGGCAAGACTCGCCGCCAGCGATCCGACGCCGGCAATTGCCATGCTGCCGAGCGCGATGCAGGCGACAAAAACATAGAAACCACGAACCCCTGCGCGCAGTTCGCGCCACGCGAAACGCAGCGGCAGCCATCGCCCATTGGGATGTTTGCCTGCCATCACGACGAGCCCTTGCCGTCAATTCGGCCCGACCGCAGGCGCACGACGCGGCCGCACCGGGCAGCGAGCGCCGGGTCGTGCGTGACCAGCACCAGCGTCGAGTTGCGCCTGGCGTGGCCGGCAAACAAAAGCTCGATGATCTGCCTGCCCGTATCCTCGTCCAGGTTTCCGGTCGGCTCGTCAGCGACGACGATCGCCGGATTCGGTGCGAGCGCGCGGGCGACCGCCACGCGTTGCTGTTCGCCGCCCGACAATTGCGCCGGATAGTGGCCAAGCCGATCGCTTAATCCTACAGCGGCGAGTTCGTCGCGTGCCTGCACATGCGCATCGGCAACCCCCGCCAATTCCAGAGGCACGGCGACATTTTCAAGCGCCGTCATTGTCGGGATCAGGTGAAACGACTGGAACACGATCCCCACATGGCGGCCCCGAAACCGGGCGAGTGCGTCTTCATCGAGCACGGCCAGATTCTCGCCGGCGACAGCCACGGTCCCCGAATCGGCGCGCTCGAGGCCGGCCATTACCATCAGTAGAGTCGATTTGCCCGAGCCGGATGGCCCAACGAGGCCAATCGCCTCGCCGCTCCCTATATGCAGGTCAATATCTTTGAGGATATGTACACGGGCCGCCCCCTGCCCGAGCGAGAGATTAACACCGGCAAGCGCAATGGCCGGGCCCGCCTGGGAGTTATTCGTCATGGGACCTCATTTTCCGCAGTCTCGCTCATATGGGAGGAACCCCGTCCGGGTCCAGCGCCCTGGATATTGGCTGCTCCTCACATTGTTTTGTGTGTTTGTGGCTGCGGGCGCGACGAGCGCGGCGGACAAGCCTGTTCGTGTCGTTGTTCTCGGGGATTCGTTGACTGCGGGCTTTGGCCTGCCAGCCCAGGATGCATTCCCGGCAAAGCTTGCACGGGCACTGAACGCGAAGGGCGTCGCCGCTACGATTGCGAATGCCGGCGTGTCGGGTGATACCGCTTCGGGCGGATTAAGCCGCCTGGACTGGTCCGTCCCCGATGGGACCGATGCCGTCATCCTGGAGCTTGGGGCCAACGATGCCTTGCGCGGCCTCGATCCTAAGGTCACGAAGGCCGCACTCGATGCGATCCTGAGCAAGCTTGCCGATCGGCGTATCGTTGTTCTGCTGGCCGGGATGCAGGCCCCGCGAAATCTCGGGCCCGACTATACGCGCGATTTCGATTCCATTTATCCGGCGCTTGCCTCGACTCACCCGGTCGTCTTTTATCCATTTTTCCTTGAGGGAGTTGCCGCAGATCCGAAATTGAATCAGGCGGATGGCTTGCATCCCAATGCAGCCGGCGTCGACATGATTGTAGCGCGCATCCTGCCCCGGGTCGAAGAGTTGATTGTCAAAGCACGCGCTGCGCGTGCCTCGTGATTGGAAATCTGGTCATGCCGCGTCTCTTCACAGGTGTCGAGATTCCTCCTGATGTGGGGCAGGCACTGGCGACCTTGCGCGGCGGGCTGCCCGGTGCTCGTTGGATCGATCCCGAAAATTATCACCTGACGTTGCGGTTCATCGGCGACGTTGACGACAATATCGCTCACGAAGTCGCATCCATGCTCGGACGCGTGAAACGTGGCGCTTTCGAACTGTACATGGAGGGTTTGGCCTCGTTTGGCGGCCGCAAGCCGCGTGCTGTCGTTGCCAGTGTCGCTCCGGCACAGGCCTTGCTCGATGTGCAGGCGGAACATGAACGTCTGATGCAACGCATCGGGCTCGAGCCGGAAGGCCGCAAATTCACGCCGCACGTCACATTGGCCCGCTTGCGTGTATCGTCCAGCCAGCAGGTCGCCGAATATCTTTCGGCCCGCGGCTATTTTCGTACGTCGCCGTTCCGCGTCTCGCGCTTCGTGCTGTTCTCGTCGCGGGCCTCCGTCGGGGGCGGGCCGTATGTGGTCGAGGCGGGCTATCCACTCAACAGCTGAAATTCACGCGGGATTAAGCAGCCTGGACTGCGCATCGAGAAGGGCAGCCGTGAGGCTGTGGGCGTCGACGACCATCTCGCGTGTCAGCGACATCAAGGTGAAACGCGGGGGATCGACTTCGCCGACCACGCTGCCGAAATCGAACTTGAGATCGGCTTCGAATTTGCCGGCCAATTGCTGCATGCGCCGGTTGTCGGCAAGGCAATGCATGCGCAGCAATTTGATGCCACGGTTACGTCCGCTCAAGAGCGTGCGCTCGAGCAATACAGTTCCAACGCCATGACTCTGCCACGGCAACTCGACACTGAACGCAGCTTCGCCCTCGCGCGCGAACACGGGACCAATCGAGCGAAGCTCGGCAGCGCCCCGCAGCACGCCGTCGACAAAAAAGCCATGCAGCACCACGCTGAATCCGCCCGCTGAGGCCGCATGCAGCGCGACAAACTCGTCTGAAACCGCGCCCGAAAAACGCCGGTTGCGGCTTTCGCGATCGAGACGAAGCAGGTGGTCGCGGTAAGCATCGGTCTCGCCGATCCACAATTTGCGGATTACGCCGCCGTCGGGCAAAGGTTCATCCATATCGGCTCTCCTCAAGAATGGTCGCCCCTGCTCGCCTTCGTTTCGGAGGTCACGGCGGTTCCCGAATCGCAACCCATCCCGAAGCATATGGTGCATTGCAGCAAGAATTCGACTTGCGTCTTGGCCGGAAACCCTCCCCCGCAGAAAATGCATACCTACCAACGGATTACCGCAGATTTCTGCGCAATATCGCTGACGCGGCCCCGGCGCTGATTTACAGCGGGCGGCGTTCACCTTACGTCTCGCGAGCACGCCTTCCGTTTGCCCTGTTCCAATGTCCGAAACCTTCAGCACCCGCTATGCGGCACTCGTCGTGGCCGGAAAGATCGAGGCCGATCCCGGCCAGGCCGTGCTGGGCCGGCGTTTGACGGCGCTCGAACAGCGCATCGACCAGCACCGCCTGGCGCGCAAATCGTCGTCGCTCGGCTGGCTGTTTGGAAAGCGCGAACAGGCAGGTGAGCCCCTCAAGGGGCTCTACGTCTATGGAGAAGTCGGCCGTGGCAAGACAATGCTCATGGATCTCTTTTTCGAGACCAGCGCTGTCGTCCGCAAACGCCGCGTGCATTTCCACGAATTCATGGCCGACGTGCATGAGCGCATTTTCGTCTATCGGCAGGAGATAAAGAACGGTGAGGCGAGCGAACACGATCCGATCCAGCGTGCGGCTGCGGCAATTGCGGAAGAGACCTGGCTTCTGTGCTTCGACGAATTCCACGTTACCGACATTGCCGACGCAATGATTCTGGGGCGGCTGTTCACGCGGCTGTTCGAGCTCGGCGTGGTCGTGGTCGCAACCTCAAACCTTGCACCGAGCGAGCTTTACAAGGATGGGCTCAACCGTGCCCTGTTTTTGCCTTTCATTGCGCTGCTTGAGCGCAACTGTGAGGTTGTCCGGCTTGAAGCGCGCATCGATTTCCGGTTGGAAAAACTCACTGGGGTTCCGACCTGGTACGTGTCGGACGATGCGAAAGCTGACGCTGCGCTCGACGAGGCCTGGCGGCGGCTTGCCGGCGGCCACCCCGGCGCGCCGCTGGAACTGACAGTCAAAGGGCACCGGGTACGGATACCGAAAGCGGCGATGGGCGTCGCGCGATTTTCGTTCGACGATCTATGCGCGCAGCCGCTGGCAGCGGGCGACTATCTCAGGATCGCACACGAGTTCCATACCGTGATCGTCGACCATATTCCGGTGATGGACTACGTACAGAGAAACGAGGCCAAGCGCTTCATCATTCTGATTGACACGTTTTACGACAATGCTGTGAAGCTGCTGGCCTCGGCGCAGGCGCAACCTGACGAACTTTACACTGCGACCGAAGGCTACGAGGCCAGCGAATTCAAACGCACCGCTTCACGCCTGATCGAGATGCGGTCGCAGGCTTACCTCGGCCTTCCGCACGGGCCGAGACAGGGCCCCGGGTTCGATCCCAGGGCAATCGTCGAGACCTGATCCTGCATTTTGGCTCTGGACTCGGCGCCAGCCGTTTGCTGGTATAATGTATACAAGGGTAGACCCCCATGGTTGGCGCCTTGTCGGCCCAAATCTAACCGGTTAACCACCACGCGGCCGCGCTCCGCGGCAGCAGCAAGTCGAGAGTTTTCCCACCATGGCGCGTAACAAAATCGCGTTGATCGGTGCCGGCCAGATCGGCGGCACGCTGGCGCATCTCATTGGCCTAAAGCAGCTCGGCGACGTCGTGATGTTCGACGTCATGGAAGGAATCCCGCAGGGCAAGGCGCTCGACATCGCCGAATCCTCGCCGGTCAACGATTTCGACGCCAAGTTCGTCGGTACCAACAGCTATGATGCCATCGAGGGCGCGCACGTGTGCATCGTCACTGCGGGCGTCCCACGCAAGCCGGGCATGAGCCGCGATGATCTGCTCGACATCAACCTGAAGGTGATGGGGCAGGTTGGCTCCGGCATCAAGAAATACGCGCCGGATGCTTTCGTCATCTGCATCACCAACCCGCTCGATGCGATGGTTTGGGCCCTGCAAAAAAGCTGCGGACTGCCGCAGCAGCGCGTCGTGGGAATGGCGGGCGTACTGGACTCCGCGCGCTTGCGGTATTTCCTTGCCGACGAATTCCATGTCTCGGTTGAAGATGTGACCGCCTTTGTGCTTGGCGGGCACGGCGACACCATGGTGCCGTTGATCCGCTATTCGGCGGTCGCCGGAATCCCGGTACCCGACCTGGTGAAGATGGGCTGGACCACGCAAGCCCGCATCGACGAGATTGTAAAGCGCACCGCCAATGGCGGAGCGGAGATCGTCAACCTGCTCAAGACCGGTTCGGCTTTTTATGCGCCGGCAGCATCCGCGATCGCGATGGCGGAGAGCTGCCTGCTCGACAAGAAGCGCGTGCTGCCCTGCGCCGCCTGGCTCAATGGCGAATACGGCATCAATGACCTCTATGTCGGCGTGCCGGTCGTGATCGGCGCCAAGGGCGTCGAGCGCATCGTCGAAATCGAGCTTAATGGCAGCGAGCGCGGCATGTTCGAAAAATCAGCTGCAGCGGTGCAGGGTCTGGTCGAGGCCTGCAAGAAGATCGCGCCCAACTTAGGGAATTAGCGAATACGAAATAGCGAATAGGGACGCGACCGCTCGCTATTCGCTACTCACTATTCGCACGGGGAGGCTCATGAATATCCACGAATATCAGGCAAAAGCGGTATTGCGCGAATTCGGCGTCCCGGTCCCGCGCGGCGTTCCGGCTTTCAGCGTGGACGAAGCCGTCAACGGTGCGAAGGAGCTCGGCGGCCCTGTATGGGTCGTGAAGGCGCAGATTCACGCCGGCGGTCGCGGCAAGGCTGGCGGGGTCAAGGTCGTCAGGTCGATCGATGACGTGAAAAAAGAATCCGCACGCATCCTCGGCTCAACGCTGGTCACGCATCAGACCGGCCCGCATGGCAAGAAGGTCAACAGGCTGTACATCGAGGAAGGCTCGGCCATCGACCGCGAGTTTTATCTCTCGGCGCTGATCGACCGAGAGACCTCGCGCGTTGCCTTCGTAGTCTCGACCGAAGGCGGCATGGATATAGAGGAAGTCGCACACAAGACGCCCGAAAAGATCCTCACCTTTTCGGTCGATCCGGCCACCGGTATCATGCCGCACCATGGCCGGCGCGTGGCGCAGGCGTTGAAGCTTTCGGGCGATCTCGCCAAACAGATCGAGACGATTCTGCCGAAGCTCTATACCGCCTTTAGGAGCAAGGACATGAGCCTGCTCGAGATCAATCCGCTGGTGGTGACCAAGGACAACAAGATCGTCTGCCTTGATGCAAAGGTCGGCTTCGACGGCAACGCGCTCTATCGCCACGCCGATATCGTCGCGCTGCGCGATCTGACCGAGGAAGACGAGAAGGAGATCGAAGCCTCGAAATATGATCTCAACTACATCGCGTTGGACGGCTCGATCGGCTGCATGGTCAATGGCGCCGGACTTGCGATGGCGACCATGGACATCATCAAGCTCTACGGCATGGCGCCAGCGAACTTTCTCGATGTCGGCGGCAGCGCGACCAAGGAGAAGGTGACGGCGGCGTTCAAGATCATCACGTCCGATCCGAACGTTAAGGGCATCCTGGTCAACATCTTCGGTGGCATCATGAAGTGCGACGTGATCGCCGAAGGCGTCGTCGCTGCGGTGAAGGAAGTCGGTCTCAAGGTGCCATTGGTGGTGCGGCTCGAAGGCACCAATGTCGACCTCGGCAAGAAGATCATCAAGGAGTCCGGGCTCAACGTGACCTCGGGCGATGACCTCGACGACGCCGCGCAGAAGATCGTCAAAGCCGTGAAGGGCGCCTGATGTCTATCCTCATCGACAACAACACCAAGGTCATCTGCCAGGGCTTCACCGGCAAGAATGGCACTTTCCATTCCGAGCAGGCCATCAAGTACGGCACGAAGATGGTCGGCGGCACGTCGCCTGGAAAAGGCGGCTCGACCCATCTCGATCTGCCGGTCTTCGATACCGTTGCCGAGGCCAAGGAAAAAACCAGCTGCGACGCGAGCGTGATCTACGTTCCGCCGGCCGGCGCCGGCGATGCCATCTGCGAGGCGATCCAGGCCGAAATTCCGCTGATCGTCTGTATCACCGAAGGCATTCCGGTGATGGACATGGTCAAGGTGAAGCGCTCGCTGAGCGGCTCGAAATCGCGCCTGATCGGCCCGAACTGCCCCGGAGTGATGACGGCGGGTGAATGCAAGATCGGCATCATGCCAGGCAACATCTTCAAGCCTGGCAAGGTCGGCATTGTCTCGCGCTCGGGCACCCTCACCTATGAAGCGGTTTTTCAGACCAGCCGCGAGAATCTTGGACAGACGACAGCGGTCGGCATTGGCGGCGATCCCGTGAAGGGGACCGAGTTTATTGCGGTGCTTGAGCTGTTTCTGGCCGACCCGAAAACCGAGTCGATTGTCATGATTGGCGAGATCGGCGGCTCGGCCGAGGAAGATGCCGCGCAGTTCCTGAAAGATGAGGCCAAGCGTGGCCGCAAGAAGCCCATGGTTGGGTTCATTGCCGGCCGCACCGCACCTCCCGGCCGCCGCATGGGCCATGCCGGTGCAATCATCTCGGGCGGCAAGGGCGATGCCGAGTCCAAAATTGCAGCGATGGAATCGGCGGGAATCAAGGTATCACCGTCGCCGGCCAGAATCGGTAAGACGCTGGTGGAAGTTCTGAAATCCTGATTCAGTGTTTAGGTCTTTCGTGGACTTACAGACGTCATAAATAGAGTTACAAAAGCCACATCGACGCTGCGGCCGGCCGTCGGCCGCGGCGAGGCGCGCACTTTTCAGGCCGCGCAAGGATCAGATCAATGTCCCGCCAGGACGCCAACGCCATCTTTGCCAACACATCTTTCCTCTATGGCGGCAATGCCGCCTATATCGAAGATCTTTACGCCAAATACGAAGCCGATCCGGCTGCGATCGATGCCGAGTGGCGGGCCTTTTTCCAGAGCCTGAAGGACGAAAAGGCCGACGTCGTCAAAAGCGCGCGCGGCGCTTCGTGGAAAAAGCCGAACTGGCCGGTCCGCGCCAATGGCGATCTCGTCGCGGCACTCGACGGCCAATGGGGCGAAACCGAAAAGAAGATCGGTGAGAAGATCTCGGCGACGGCGCAGGCAAAAGGCGTCGGGCTTTCCTCTGCCGAGGTTTTGCAGGCGACGCGCGATTCGATTCACGCGCTGATGCTGATCCGCGCCTACCGCATGCGCGGCCATTTCCATGCAAAGCTCGACCCGCTGGGGCTTGAGCCTGAAAAGAACGAGGAAGAACTGGATCCGCGCTCCTACGGCTTCACCGAAGCCGACATGGACCGCAAAATCTACCTGGACAAGGTGCTCGGTCTCGAGTTCGCCTCGATGCGC
Organism: Pseudolabrys sp.; assembly: GCA_035701845.1. Classification (GTDB taxonomy): domain Bacteria; phylum Pseudomonadota; class Alphaproteobacteria; order Rhizobiales; family Xanthobacteraceae; genus Pseudolabrys. The sequence goes on from DASSRJ010000117.1 coordinate 11,119, forward strand.
GAGATCGTCAGCATCCTCCGCCGCACTTACTGCCAGACCCTAGGCGTCGAGTTCATGCACATCTCGAACGCCGCACAAAAAAGCTGGATCCAGGAACGAATTGAGGGCCGCGACAAGGAGATCACCTTCACCCGTGAGGGCAAGCGCGCGATCCTCAACAAGCTTGTGGAGGCGGAAGGCTTCGAGAAATTCCTCGACGTCAAATATACCGGCACCAAGCGCTTCGGCCTCGACGGCGCCGAAGCGCTGATTCCAGCGCTCGAGCAGATCATCAAACGCGGCGGCAATCTCGGCGTGCAGGAAATCTGCCTCGGCATGCCGCACCGCGGCCGCCTCAACGTGCTCACGCAGGTCATGGGCAAGCCGCACCGCGTGCTGTTTCACGAGTTCAAGGGCGGCTCGGCAACACCGGACGAGATCGAAGGCTCCGGCGACGTGAAATATCACCTCGGCGCCTCGTCCGATCGCGAGTTTGACGGCAACAAGGTGCACCTGTCGTTGACGCCAAACCCGTCGCATCTCGAAATCGTAGATCCAGTGACGCTCGGCAAAGTGCGCGCCAAACAGGACCAGCATGGCGCCACCCCTGACGAGCGCACAATGGTGATGTCGCTGCTCATTCACGGCGACGCCGCGTTTGCCGGCCAGGGCGTGGTGGCCGAGTGCTTCGGCTTGTCCGGGCTGAAAGGCTATCGCACCGGCGGCTCGCTGCATTTTATCGTCAACAACCAGATCGGGTTTACGACCTATCCGCGCTACTCGCGCTCGTCGCCTTATCCCTCCGACGTCGCCAAGATGATTGAAGCGCTGATTTTCCACGTGAACGGCGACGATCCGGAAGCGGTGGTGTTTGCGGCGAAGGTCGCGACCGAGTACCGGCAGAAATTCCAGAGGCCTGTCGTCATCGACATGTTCTGCTACCGGCGCTTCGGCCACAACGAAGGCGACGAGCCTTCGTTCACCCAGCCGTTGATGTACAAGAAAATCCGCGCGCATCCGACGACGCTGGAGATTTACGGCAAGAAGCTCATTGGTGAGGGCGTCGTCACCGAAGGCGAAGTTGAAAAGATGAAGGCCGACTGGCGCACGCGGCTTGATGCCGAATTCGAGGCCGGCCAGGGCTACAGGCCAAACAAGGCCGACTGGCTCGACGGACGCTGGTCAGGGCTGAAAGCCGCACGCGATGCCGACGACCCGCGCCGCGGCAATACGGGCGTCGATGCCACAGAACTGCGCGACATCGGCAGGAAAATCACTGCGGTTCCGGAAGGTTTTACCGTTCACAGGACAATCCAGCGTTTTCTCGAGCACCGCGCCAAAGCGATCGAAAGCGGCGAAGGAATCGATTGGGCAACCGCCGAAGCACTTGCCTTCTGCTCGCTGCTGAAGGATGGACATCCGGTCCGCCTGTCCGGCCAGGACAGCGAACGTGGCACGTTCTCGCAACGGCACTCGGTGCTGTTCGATCAGAACACCGAAGAGCGCCATACCCCGTTCAATCATCTCGGTGGTCCGCAGGCGCGCTACGAGGTACTCAATTCGATGCTGTCGGAAGAGGCCGTGCTTGGCTTCGAATACGGCTATTCCACCGCCGAGCCCAATGCCCTCACGCTGTGGGAGGCGCAGTTCGGTGATTTCGCGAACGGCGCGCAGGTGGTGTTCGACCAGTTCATCTCGTCCGCCGAACGCAAATGGCTGCGCATGTCGGCGCTCGTCTGTCTCTTGCCGCACGGCTATGAAGGCCAAGGGCCGGAGCATTCATCGGCGCGGCTGGAGCGCTATCTGCAGATGTGCGCGGAAGACAATATGCAGGTCGCCAACTGTACCACGCCGGCCAACTACTTCCACATCCTGCGCCGGCAGCTCAAACGCGAAATCCGCAAGCCGCTGATCCTGATGACGCCGAAATCATTGCTGCGCCACAAGCGCGCGGTGTCGCGCCTTGACGAATTGACCAACGGCACATCGTTCCATCGGCTTTTGTGGGACGACGCGCAACTGTTGCCGAACGAGAAGACTAAACTTGTTGCCGATGACAGGATCCGGCGTGTCGTCATGTGCTCGGGCAAGGTCTATTACGACCTCTACGAGGAACGCGAGAAACGCGGCATCACTGACATTTATATTCTTCGGCTTGAACAGCTTTATCCATTCCCGACCAAGGCGCTGGTCGCGGAGCTTTCCCGCTTCAAGCAGGCGGAAATGGTCTGGTGCCAGGAAGAGCCGCGCAACATGGGCGCCTGGTTCTTCGTCGATGTTTTCCTGCAATGGATTCTCAACCAGATCGGCGCCAAGCACCGCACCATGCGTTACGTAGGGCGTCCGGCGTCTGCATCGACCGCGGTCGGACAGATGTCGAAGCACCTTGCGCAACTCAAGCAATTCCTCGATGAGGCGCTGGGATAAATTGACCGGCTGTCAGGGCCGGGCGGGGCGAATGAGAGGTAAGGCAAGATATGGCTGACATCCGCGTGCCCACCCTCGGCGAATCCGTGACGGAAGCGACCGTTGGAAAATGGTTCAAGCAGCCGGGCGACGCGGTGGCGGTCGATGAGCCGCTGGTCGAGCTTGAGACGGACAAGGTGACGCTTGAGGTGCCCGCGCCGGCAGCGGGCGTGCTGTCCGAAGTTATCGTGAAGAACGGCGATACCGTTGCCGTCGGCGCTTTGCTCGGACAGATCAAGGAGGGGTCGGGCGCGCAACTAAAACCGGCCGCTGCGCCGGTAGCCAGCAAGCCTGCTGCCAGCCCGACGGGAGCGCCGGACGAGAAGACCAGCCGGATCAAGCCCATCGGCGCCGGCCCTGAGCAGCCGCAAGCCCATGAGATGCCTGTACCGCCTTCGGTGCGAAAGATCGCGGCGGAAAGCGGCGTCGACCCGGCAAAAGTCAGCGGCACCGGCCTGCACGGGCAGGTCACCAAAGGCGACATGCTGAACGCGATCGAGCGTGCCGCGGCGCAGCCCACGCCGGTCCCTGCGCCGGTGCAGATGCGCGCACCGTCACCTGCCGACGATGCCGCCCGTGAAGAACGCGTGCACATGACGCGGTTGCGCCAGACAATTGCACGCCGCCTGAAGGATGCGCAGAACACAGCCGCCATGCTCACGACCTTCAACGAGGTCGACATGAGCGCGGTGATGCACCTGCGCAATCAGTATAAGGATCTCTTCGAAAAGAAGCACGGGGTGAAGCTCGGCTTCATGGGCTTCTTCGTGCGTGCCTGTATCCAGGCGCTCAAGGAAATTCCCGCCGTCAACGCCGAGATCGACGGCACCGACATCGTCTACAAAAACTACTACCACATCGGTATTGCGGTCGGCACCGACAAAGGCCTGGTGGTGCCGGTTGTGCGTGACGCCCAAATGATGTCGCTCGCGGAGATCGAGAAAACCATTGCCGATTTCGGCCGCCGCGCACGCGAGGGCAGTCTCAAGATCGAGGAGATGCAGGGCGGCACTTTCACCATCACCAATGGGGGCGTGTATGGCTCGCTGATGTCGACGCCGATCCTCAATGCACCGCAGTCCGGCATCCTCGGCATGCACAAGATCCAGGAACGTCCGGTGGTCGCGGCCGGAAAGATTGAAGCGCGGCCGATGATGTATCTTGCGCTGTCGTACGATCACCGCATTGTCGATGGCCGGGAGGCCGTCACTTTTCTTGTGCGGGTGAAGGAAGGATTGGAAGACCCGGCGCGGGTCGTGCTGGATTTGTAAAATTATGGCTTACGATCTTATTGTCATCGGCACTGGGCCCGGCGGTTATGTCTGCGCGATTCGCGCGGCACAGCTCGGGTTGAAAACCGCGGTTGTCGAGAAACGTGCCACGTTCGGCGGGACCTGCCTGAACATCGGCTGCATTCCTTCAAAGGCGTTGCTGCACGCGTCCGAGCTTTTCGAGGAAGCCGGCCATACCTTCGGCAAAATGGGGATCGGCGTTTCGCAGCCGAAGCTCGATCTCAGGGCCATGATGGCCTTCAAGGACCAGGGCGTAGACGGTAATGTGAAGGGCGTCGAATTCCTGCTGAAGAAGAACAAGGTCGATACCTTTCACGGCGCGGGCCGCATTACCGCCCCCGGCAAGGTCGAGGTCAAAGGCGCCGACAACAAGGCGCAGACGCTGGAAACAAAATCGATCGTCATCGCCACCGGCTCCGATGTTGCGCGTCTCAAAGGCATCGAAATCGACGAAAAGCGCATCGTGTCATCGACCGGCGCGCTGTCGCTGCCGGAGGTGCCCAGGCATTTACTTGTGATTGGCGCCGGGGTGATCGGGCTCGAACTCGGCTCGGTCTGGCGGCGGCTCGGTACGCAGGTGACTGTCGTGGAATTCCTCGACGGCATTCTGCCCGGCATGGACGGCGAAGTCCGCCGCCAGGCGCAGCGCCTGTTCGAAAAGCAGGGAATGACCTTCAGGCTGTCGTCGAAAGTGACCGCAGTCGACTCGTCAGGCAAGCGGCTAAAGGTAACGGTCGAGCCTGCGAAAGGCGGGGCGGCGGAAACGATCGAGGTCGACATCGTTCTGGTCGCGATCGGGCGGGTACCCTACACAGAAGGTCTTGGGCTCAACGAGGTCGGCGTGAAGCGCGATGAGCGCGGGCGCGTCGTCGTCGATCACTATTATGCGACGAATGTACCCGGCATTTGGGCGATCGGCGACGTCATTGCGGGCCCGATGCTGGCGCACAAGGCCGAGGACGAAGGCGTTGCGGTCGCCGAAATTCTGGTCGGGCAGGCCGGCCACGTGAACTACGACGCCATTCCGAATGTCGTCTACACTTTTCCGGAGATTGCAACCGTCGGGAAAGGCGAAGAGGAGTTGAAGGCTGCCGGGGTTGCGTACAACTCCGGAAAATTTCCGTTCACCGCCAACGGGCGTGCGAAGGTAAACCTGACCACCGACGGCTTCGTCAAAATTCTTGCCGATGCGAAGACCGACCGTGTGCTCGGCGTGCAGCTCATCTGCGCCGACGCCGGCAACATGATTGCCGAAGCTGCCATTGCAATGGAATTCGGCGCGTCGGCCGAAGACATTGCGCGCACCTGCCACGCGCATCCGACATTATCGGAGGCCGTCAAGGAAGCGGCAATGGCGGTGGCGAAACGGGCAATTCATATGTAGCTTCGCCCTGCAAGGAAAAATCGGGGGATGGACAATGGCCAAAGGCCATAAGGACAAAGTTGCGGTCATCACCGGTGCGGCGGGCGGCATCGGACAGGCCTTTGCGAAACGGCTGGCCGAAGACGGCGTGCATATCGCCATTGCTGACCTCGGCGACAGCAACGCCACTGTGAAGATGGTCGAGGCCGCGGGGCGTCAGGCTATTGCCGTCAAATGTGATGTCGCTTCGGAAGCGTCCGTCGCGGCCATGGCCACGGAGGTCGGTAAGAAATTCAGCCACATCGACATCGTTATAAATTGCGCCGGCATTTTCCCGCAGAAGAATTTTCCCGAAATGACCTTCGCAGACTGGCGTACCGTGCTTTCGATCAATCTCGACGGTACGTTTCTGGTCACGGCTGCATTCGTGCCCGGCATGCGTGCGCGTAAGTGGGGCCGCGTCGTGAATATGGCCTCAAGCACGCTTGGCTCGGTGGTCACCGGGTTTGCGCATTACGTCGCGAGCAAGGGCGGCATTGTCGGCTTCACGCGCGCGCTTGCCACCGATCTTGCGCCCGATGGGATTACCGTCAATGCCATCGCCCCGGGGCTGACGCGTTCGCCGGGAACACTGGTCCGCGCGCCGCGGCCCGGCTTCAGGACTATGGATGAAGAATTTTTGGCGGTCGCTCAGATGCAGGCGATCAAGCGCGTGGAAGTGCCCGACGATCTGGTCGGCGCCGTGTCGTTTCTGACCAGCGATGACGCAGCTTTCGTTACGGGCCAGACGCTGAACGTCGATGGCGGGCGCGTGCGTAGCTAGTGTCCCGTCAGATGGAGGGCATGTGGCGCCCATAGGCCAAGGGCCATGAAGCCCAGCCCAACTATTCCTGCAACACCCGACAACCAGGCCAGTGCGACAATCCCCGTAATAACTGCAGACGACGCAACAACGATCCCGATCTGAAACGAGGCGGACGCAAATTCATACTGATGATAGCGTGCCAGCCATTCGTCGCGCTGGTGCTCGTATTTTTCGGCCAAGGCTCGCAATTCCTTGCGGCCGTCCTGCTCCTTCGGGTCGGATTCATACCGGCTCACGGTGTTGCGCCAGGACTCGATCTGCTTGGTGATCGCTGCCTTGCTTTCCTCATTGGTAGTTGATGGCAATTGTACCGCCATAGCGTCAGCAGCAATGCGCAGGCTGGTCTGCCGGATGGTCTTTGCCTGAAAGAAATTCCACGTGTCAGAGGACTTGATGTTGTCGGCGATCGCATTGGTCTGTGCGCTCTTGCCAAGGGTCTCGGAAAACGCAAGAAAGAGCGCGAGCACGGCGATCAGCAGCGCGATCTTCTTGTTCGAATGCGATGCATGCTCGGCGTGTTCGGCATGCTCCAGATTTTCGTGTGCACTCATCGCCCCCTCCCGTCACTAACGTCACGATGACAGCATCGTGCGGTCAAGTGCAAGAGGTTGCTCAGGCGCGTGGATGTGCGCTGTTATAAACTTCGAGTAAACGTTCGGCGTCGACCCCCGTGTAGATCTGCGTGGTCGACAGCGACGCGTGTCCGAGCAGCTCCTGGATGGATCGCAGGTCGCCGCCGCGCGCGAGCAGATGCGTCGCGAAAGAGTGCCGCAAGGCATGCGGAGTGGCGGTGTCGGCCAGCCCGAGCGCGCCGCGCAGCCGGGCCATTGTCAATTGCACAATCCGAGGCGACAGGGATTTGCCGCGCGCTCCGACAAAAAGCGGTCCGTTCGGAGGACTTTCGTACGGACAAAGCGCGAGGTAGGCGGCGATCGCTTTCGTGACCTGAGGAAGCAGGGGTACCATGCGCGTTTTGTTGCCCTTGCCGGTGACGGTGAGGCTGTCGGACTTTGCAGTGAAGTCCTTGCCCTTCAAGCCAAGCGCCTCGGAAATTCGCAGGCCGCATCCGTACAGCAGGGCAAGCACGGCCGCATCGCGGGCGATGATCCACGGCTCGCATTCTTCGCCTTCACGCAAGTCCGTATCGGCGATTTTCTTGGCGGCGGAAATAGCCAGCGGCTTTGGCAGCGTTCTTGGCAGCTTCGGCGTACGTACCGCGGCGAATGCCCCAACTTTTCCCTTCCCGTTTCGCTCGAGAAAGCGCGCGAAAGAGCGGCAGCCCGCAAGCGTCCGCATCAAAGAGCGATTGCCGGCTCCCTCGCTACGCCGCGCGGCCATGAAGGCGCGAATATCGGCGGGGGTCAGCTTTGCGAGCTGCTTCAGTGTCGGCGCAGCGCCCAAATGGTCGGTCAGGAAGTTCAGGAATTGCGACACGTCGCGCCGATAGGCATCAAGCGTTTTCGCGGACATGCGGCGCTCGGCGCCGAGATGGCTCAGCCATCGCGTGATTTCTGCATTGATGTCGGGCGCGACACGGAATTCGCTCATGGCGGCAGACACGGTGGCGGTCATGGCCACAAGAGTGGCACTGCTTTCTTCACCCTTCCTTAAAGCCGCGGAATCGGCCAGACCTGAGCGCATGAGCACGCGCGTTGTCGATATTCTGGTGCCGGTGGCGCTTGACCAGACCTATTCTTATCGGGTTCCGGCCGGGCTCGAGCTCGCGCCGGGCAATCTGGTGTCGGTGTCACTTGGCGCGCGCGAATGCATGGGGGTCGTCTGGGCGGAGAATCCTACCCCGAATCCGCGATTACACAATCGGTTGAAGGACGTCGACGAAAAGCTCGACGTGCCGCCGCTCAAAGCCGAGTTGCGCCAATTCGTCGACTGGGTTTCCGGCTACACGCTCGCCTCGCGCGGCACCGTGCTGCGCATGGCTTTGCGTATGGGCGAGCATCTCGGCCCGGGACGTGAGCAAATCGGCATCCGCCTGGCCGGTCCGCCGCCGCAACGAATGACCCCGGCGCGCGCTCGCGTGCTCCGGCTTGTCGCAGACGGACTCACGCGTCCGAGAGGCGCGGCTGCGAAAGAAGCAGGAGTCAGTGCGAGTGTCATCAATGGATTGATCGATGAGGACGCACTTGAAGCTGTAGTGATCCCGCCCGACCCCGTGGCGCAGCCGCCCGACCCCGATTTCGCCAAGCCGGACTTTTCGCTCGCACAGCTTGCCGCCGCCGACGCCTTGCGCAAGACCGTCGAGCAGGGCGGCTATACCGTGACATTGCTGGACGGGGTCACCGGTTCGGGAAAGACCGAGGTCTATTTCGAGGCGGTCGCAGAAAATATCCGCCGCAAACGCCAGACTCTCATCCTGATGCCGGAAATTGCGTTGACCGCCCAGTTCCTCGACCGCTTCTCCAGCCGTTTCGGCACGCGACCCGCCGAATGGCATTCGCAGATTTCACCGCGTAGGCGCGCGCAGACCTGGGCCGCGGTTACCGCGAATGACGTCTCGGTGATTGTCGGCGCACGTTCGGCATTGTTTCTGCCTTATGCCGATCTCGGGCTTGTCGTGATCGACGAAGAGCACGATCCGGCCTACAAACAGGAAGAGGGCGCGCACTACCACGCGCGTGACATGGCAGTCGTGCGCGGCTCGATTGCGAAAATTCCGGTTGTGCTTGCGTCGGCGACCCCTTCGGTCGAATCGGAAGTGAATGCACGTCGCGGACGATACCGTCACGTCCATTTGCCCGAACGTTTCGGTGGGGCGCATCTGCCGTCGATCGAGGCGATCGACATGCGGCGTGAAGGGCCGCCGCGCGGACGTTTCATTTCACCGCGGCTGGCCGAAGCCGTGGCGGTGTCGGTGACGCGGGGCGAGCAGGCGCTGCTGTTCCTCAACCGGCGTGGCTATTCGCCCCTCACGTTGTGCCGGGCGTGCGGTTTCCGGTTTCAGTGCCCGAATTGCGATGCCTGGCTGGTCGATCACCGCTTCAAGCGCAGGCTCGTGTGTCATCATTGCGGATATGCGATCCCGCCGCCCGTGGAATGTCCAAACTGTCACGCGACCGAAAGTCTTGCTCCGGTCGGCCCCGGGGTGGAGCGGCTCGAGCAGGAGGCGGCTGAACTGTTCCCGCAGGCGCGGATCTTGGTGCTGTCGAGCGATCTCGTGGAATCGGTCGAGCGGCTGCGGCAAGAGCTTGACGACGTTGCCGAAGGTCGTTTTGATCTCGTTATTGGCACGCAACTTGTGGCCAAAGGACACCATTTTCCCAAGCTCAATCTGGTCGGCATCGTCGACGCCGATCTCGGTCTCGGGAACGGCGACCCCCGTGCCGCTGAGCGAACATTCCAGCTGCTGCACCAGGTGGTTGGGCGCGCGGGGCGCGAGGCGGGCCGGGGCTTCGGCTACCTGCAGACCCATCAGCCGGAGCATCCGGTGATGCGCGCCCTTATCTCGGGCGACCGTGAAGCTTTCTACAAAAACGAAATCGAGCAACGCGAGCGTACAGGCTATCCGCCGTTTGGACGGTTGGCAGGGCTCGTCGTCACTGCAAATGAACGGCACGCCGCCGAAGCCTATAGCCGCGCCCTCGCCAAGGCTGCCCCGCGCGACGAACATGTTCGCGTGCTCGGGCCCGCAGAAGCACCGATCGCGGTCGTGCGCGGCCGCCATCGCTTCCGGCTGTTGGTGAAATCGCCGCGCGCCTTCGACCTTTCGGCCTACTTGCGTGCCTGGCTTGCGGAGGCGCCCAGGCCGCGCGGCAATGTGCGGCTGGAAGTGGACGTCGACCCGCAAAGCTTCTTTTAGACGTCACGACGCAAATTTCAGTCCGGCGATTCCGCAGACGATCAGGCCAATACAGGCGAGCCGCAAGACCGTTGCAGGCTCGCTGAACAGAATTATGCCCAGCACGGCAGTGCCGACCGCGCCAATTCCTGTCCAGACTGCATACGCGGTGCCCACCGGCAGACTTTTCAACGCGAGGCCGAGCAGCGCGAGGCTGAGTGCCATGGCTGCGACCGTCAGCAAAGACGGAAAAAGGCGCGAGAAACCTTCCGTATATTTCAGTCCGATCGCCCAACCGACCTCAAAAAGGCCGGCAAGAAAAAGGTAGAGCCAAGCCATGTCCGGCCTCCCTCTGCGTCGAATTCACTCGGGCATTTCGTCGTGACGCACGTTTGGCTGCAGGAGCACGCACGCTGCGGCAGCGAATATCATCATAAAACCGATGATATCCGGCACAGTGAGACGCTCGCCAAGCAACAAAACCGAACAGCCGACACCGATGACGGGCACCAGCAACGCGCCAAGCGATGCCGTCATCGTCGGCAGTTTGTGCACGATCGACCACCAGAGGAAATGTGCAAGCCCAACGCCGAACAATCCGCAATACAGCACGGCGAGAAACGTCTCGGTTTGGATCGGCCAGAGACGCGGATGGCCTTCATAGATGATCGTGCCGATTCCGACGAAAGTAACGCCAAACAGCAATTGCCACGCCGCGTTGGCAAGCGGTTCAATGGTGACCTGCGCCCACTTTATGTAGACCGTCGCAATGGTCCAGCTGAGTGCGCATGCAAGTGAATAGAAGACGAACGGTGGAAAACCGCCGGCAAACAGAGGCCAGACCAGCACTGTCAGCCCGGTGACGCATAGGCAGAATGCCAGCATGCGCACAACGGTAAATTTTTCTCCGAGCACCACGCGGCTGAGCAGCGTCGTCCAGATCGGCATCGAGTATGTGATGATGATCGCGCGCGACGTCGCGCCGTTCAGCTGGGCAAATCCGGAAAAAATCTGGAACGCGGAAACATTCAGAAAGCCGGCGATCATGAGGTGCACATGTTCGCCGCGAGGTATGCGCAAATCGTGTCTGGTGAGTGCCGCCGAGACGAACAATGTGGTCGCGCCGATACTGGAAGCCACAAAACGCAGGCTCCATGGTGAAATCTCGCGCAGGGCAAACGCTGCGCCGATCCAGTTCAAACCCCAGGCAAATGCGAGCAGCACGACCAGCAGCCTAGCGGTCGTGGCGCTGTCTGCTTTTGCATTGCGATTTGACATTGCGATGGGGAATTCCGGCCGGCGCCTCGGTAGCGCACGCTATAGCGCACGGGTCTGTCTGGCGAGGTAACCCAGCGATGCAAATTTGACGGCAAAGGCGCGCCGGAACCGCGGCGAATGGGCCGCCGTGTTGCACCATTATGTCTGCTGTGTTAGCTAGCCCACGATTTCAGGGGGTTTCCGCGGGCTTCCGCGACGTCTCCGGGGATCGGAATTCCCTCTTGGATTCCAATGGTTTGCGCCGCCTTCCGCGACGGCGTCCGGCCTGTGAATGAAGTTAGAGGCAACGAGCGTTCCTGTGGCAGGTGAAGATCAGACCGTCTCCGGCATGGCCGGCCGCTATGCGACCGCTTTGTTCGAGCTTGCGCTCGAGAACAAGATGGTCGATGCGGTCAAGAAGGATCTCGATCAGTTCGACGCGCTCATTACCGGCAGTACCGATCTCAATCGCCTGGTGCGCAGTCCGGTCTTCGACGCCGACGAGCAGCTCAAGGCGCTGTCCGCGATCCTCGCCAAGGCCGGCATCAGCGGCCTCGCTGCAAATTTCCTGAGGGTGATCACCACGAACCGCCGGCTGTTCGCCGTGCGAGATATGATCCGCGGCTATCGCGCGCTGGTCGCGCGTCACAAGGGCGAGGTGACCGCTCACGTGACCGTCGCCGAGAAGCTCGGCGACGCCCATCTCGACGCTCTCAAGAGCGCGCTCAAATCGGTGACGAGCTGCAAGGACATCGATCTCGACGTCAGGATCGACCCCGTCATCATCGGCGGGCTGATCGTGAAAGTTGGAAGCCGCATGGTCGACAGCTCGCTTCGCACCAAGCTCAATTCGATCAAGTTAGCGATGAAAGAGGCCCGCTGATGGATATCCGCGCCGCAGAAATTTCCGCGATCCTGAAAGAGCAGATCAAGAACTTCGGTCAGGAAGCCGAGGTCTCCGAGGTCGGTCAGGTGCTCTCCGTCGGCGACGGCATTGCCCGCGTCTACGGTCTCGACAATGTTCAGGCCGGCGAGATGGTCGAGTTCGAGAACGGCGTGCGCGGCATGGCGCTCAATCTCGAAATCGACAACGTCGGTATCGTTATTTTCGGCAACGACCGTGAGATCAAGGAAGGCCAGACGGTCAAGCGCACCGGCGCGATCGTGGACGTGCCGATAGGCAAAGGTCTTCTTGGCCGCGTTGTCGACGCGCTCGGCAATCCCATCGACGGCAAAGGCCCGATCAAGGCGGACAAGCGCGCCCGTGTCGACGTGAAGGCACCCGGCATCATTCCGCGCAAATCGGTGCATGAGCCGATGGCGACCGGGCTGAAGGCGATCGATTCCCTGATCCCGATCGGACGCGGCCAGCGCGAGCTGATCATCGGTGACCGCCAGACCGGCAAGACCGCGATCGCGCTCGACACGATCCTCAATCAAAAGCCGCTCAACGCGCAGCCTGACGAGAAGATCAAGCTCTATTGCGTCTATGTTGCCGTCGGTCAGAAGCGCTCGACCGTCGCGCAGTTCGTGAAGGTGCTCGAAGAGCAGGGCGCGCTCGATTATTCGATCATTATTGCGGCGACCGCCTCCGATCCGGCGCCGATGCAGTTCCTGGCGCCGTTTTCGGGCTGCACGATGGGCGAGTTCTTCCGCGACAACGGAATGCACGCCGTCATTATCTACGATGACCTGTCGAAGCAGGCCGTCGCCTATCGACAGATGTCGCTGCTGCTGCGCCGCCCGCCGGGCCGCGAGGCTTATCCCGGCGACGTTTTTTATCTGCATTCGCGGCTGCTCGAGCGCGCGGCAAAGATGAATGACGAGAACAAGGCCGGGTCGCTGACCGCGCTGCCGGTCATCGAAACGCAGGCCAACGACGTGTCTGCCTACATTCCGACCAACGTCATCTCCATCACTGACGGGCAGATCTTCCTGGAAACCGACCTGTTCTATCAGGGCATTCGTCCTGCGGTGAACGTCGGTCTCTCGGTGTCGCGCGTGGGTTCTTCCGCGCAGACCAAGGCGATGAAGAAAGTCGCCGGCCGCATCAAGGGCGAGTTGGCCCAGTACCGCGAGATGGCGGCCTTCGCCCAGTTCGGCTCCGACCTCGACGCGACAACGCAGCGATTGCTCAATCGCGGCGCACGCCTGACCGAGCTTCTCAAGCAGCCGCAATTTTCGCCGCTCAAGATGGAGGAGCAGGTCTGCGTGATCTATGCCGGCGTCAACGGCTATCTTGATCCGATCGACGTCGCTCGCGTGCGGCCGTTCGAGAGCGGACTGCTGACGCTGCTGCGCAGCAAGCACGCCGATCTGCTCGACAGCATTCGCAAGAGCGGCGATCTTTCGGATGCCGATGCGGCCAAGCTCAAGGGCGTGGTCGACGGCTACGCCAAGACATTCGCCTGAGAGCGGCATAGGGAGCGACAGGGACCCGTAGGACATGGCCAGCCTCAAGGACATGCGCGTTCGCATCGCCGCTACCAAGGCGACGCAGAAGATTACCAAGGCCATGCAGATGGTTGCGGCCAGTAAGCTGCGCCGCGCGCAGGCGGCGGCGGAAGCGGCGCGTCCTTATGCCGAGCGCATGGGAAAAGTGCTGGGCTCGATCGCATCGGCGGTGGCCGGAAGCGATTCTGCGCCGAAATTGCTGGCCGGGACCGGCGCCAACAGGGTGCACCTGCTGGTGGTCTGCACCGCCGAACGTGGCCTGTGCGGGCCGTTCAACTCGTCGATCGTGCGGTTGGCGCGCGAGAAGGTGAATGCGCTGATCAACGACGGCAAGGAGGTCAAGATCCTCTGCGTCGGGCGAAAAGGCCACGACCAGCTGCGCCGTCTCTACGGGAAACTGATCATCGAGACGATCGAACTTCGCGGCGTACGGACGCTCGGGTTTGAGCAGGCCGAGATGATCGCCAGGAAGATCGTCACCTTGTTCGGTCAGGGCGCATTCGACGTCTGCACGCTGTTTTTCTCACGGTTCAAATCGGTTATCGCGCAGATCCCGACCGCGCAGCAAATCATTCCGCCGGTATTCGAGGATGTTGCCGAAAACGGTACGAGCGCCGCGTATGAATACGAGCCGGAAGAGGACGAGATCCTCGCCGAGCTTCTGCCGCGTAACCTTTCCGTGCAGGTGTTCCGCGCGCTTCTTGAGAACGCCGCCTCGGAGCAGGGCGCGCGCATGAGTGCAATGGATAATGCGACGCGCAACGCAGGCGAGATGATCCGCAAGCAGACGCTCACCTACAACCGCACGCGTCAGGCGATGATCACCAAGGAACTGATCGAGATCATCTCCGGCGCCGAGGCGCTTTAATTCCCTAACGAGGAACGACATGACTACACCCAACGCAGTCGGAAAAATCACGCAGGTCATCGGTGCCGTCGTCGACGTGCAGTTCGAGGATCACCTGCCGGCGATCCTGAACGCGCTCGAGACCAAGAACGGCGGCAACCGCCTGGTGCTCGAAGTGGCACAGCATCTCGGTGAATCGACCGTGCGAACCATCGCCATGGATTCGTCGGAAGGCCTGGTACGCGGCCAGGAAGTTACCGACACGGGTGAGCCGATTGAGGTGCCGGTGGGCCCCGAGACGCTCGGCCGCATCATCAACGTGGTCGGGGAAGCCGTGGACGAGGCGGGCCCGGTCAAGACCAAGGAAAAGCGTGCCATTCACCAGCCGGCGCCCGAATATATCGAGCAATCGACGGAAGCGCAGATTCTCGTCACCGGCATCAAAGTCGTGGATTTGCTCGCGCCCTACGCCAAAGGCGGCAAGATTGGCCTGTTCGGCGGCGCCGGCGTGGGCAAGACCGTGCTGATCATGGAACTGATCAACAACGTCGCCAAGGCACACGGTGGCTACTCGGTGTTTGCCGGCGTCGGCGAGCGGACTCGTGAGGGCAATGACCTCTATCACGAGATGATCGAATCCGGCGTCAACAAGGATCCGAGGAAGGGCTCGGTGGAAGGCTCGAAATGTGCGCTGGTCTATGGCCAGATGAACGAGCCACCCGGCGCCCGCGCCCGCGTCGGTCTGACCGGCCTCACGGTCGCGGAATATTTTCGCGATCAGGGTCAGGACGTGCTGTTCTTCGTCGACAACATCTTCCGCTTTACCCAGGCAGGTTCGGAAGTGTCGGCGCTGCTCGGCCGTATTCCTTCCGCGGTGGGATATCAACCGACACTCGCGACTGACATGGGCGCACTGCAGGAGCGCATCACGACGACCACCAAGGGGTCGGTCACGTCCGTGCAGGCGATTTACGTGCCGGCCGACGACCTCACCGACCCGGCGCCGGCGACCTCGTTCGCCCATCTTGATGCGACCACCGTGCTCTCGCGTGACATCGCTGCCAAGGGCATCTATCCGGCGGTCGATCCGCTCGATTCAACCTCGCGCATGCTTTCGCCTTTGATCGTGGGCGAGGACCACTACGCCGTCGCGCGGCAGGTGCAGCAGATTCTCCAGCGCTACAAGGCGCTGCAGGACATCATCGCCATTCTGGGCATGGACGAATTGTCGGAAGACGACAAACTGACCGTCGCCCGCGCGCGCAAGATCGAGCGTTTCCTGTCGCAGCCGTTTCACGTCGCCGAAGTGTTTACCGGCTCGCCCGGCAAGCTCGTCGATCTTCAGGACACGATCAAAGGCTTCAAAGGCCTCTGCGAGGGCAAATACGATCACTTGCCCGAGGCCGCCTTCTACATGGTTGGCACCATCGAAGAGGCGGTCGAGAAGGGCAAGAAGCTCGCGGCAGAAGCGGCCTGATCGGGAAATAGCCTATGGCCACATTCCATTTTGAGCTCGTTTCGCCGGAAAAACTGCTGTTTTCCGGCGACGTCCAGCAGGTGGACGTGCCCGGGGCCGAAGGCCATTTCGGCGTGCTCGCCGATCATGCCCCGATGGTGACGACGTTGCGGCCCGGCATTCTGACCGTGCACGCGGCGGGCGGAACGCAGAAGATCGTCGTCCTGGGCGGATTCGCCGAAGTCTCATCCACGGGACTTACTGTTTTGGCCGATCTTGCCGAGGCGGCAGAAAGTATCGACCGCTCGGTCATTACGACGCGAATTGGCGATCTGGAAAGCCGCATTGCAAAGACCGAGCCCGGCTCCGAACTCGACAGGCTGATCACGCGGCTCGATCACTACAAGGAAGTCGACCGGCATCTCACCGGCACGGCCATGCACTAAGCTTCGCTCGCGAAGCGCTCGAATTCCTGCACCACACGCTCATATGTCCCGCGCTTGAACGGAATCACCAGATCCGGCAGCGCGCGCATCTCCACCCATCGCCATTCGACGAACTCCGGTTTGTGACCGCCGCCGGGATCGTCGATGTTGATCTCGTTGTCCTTGCCGGTAAAGCGCAGCGCATACCACTTCTGCTTCTGGCCGCGATATTTGCCCTTCCACGCCTTTTTCGCGACCTCACCGGGCAGGTCGTAGGTGAGCCATTCTGCGATTTCACCGAGCTTCCGCACGGAGCGGATGCTGGTTTCCTCGTACAGCTCGCGCAGGGCAGCCGCGTATGGATCTTCGTCCTCGTCGATCCCGCCTTGCGGCATCTGCCAGACGTGAGTGGCGTCAACATGCTCGGGCCCGTCGGTTCGCCGGCCGATAAAGACAAGACCGGCACGATTGAGCACCATCATTCCGGCGCAGGGGCGATAAGGCAGCGATTTATGAGATGGCATCTGGATTCCCGTCATCCTGTCCGCGCGATCCTGCGCGGGCAAGATAACGTTACGATGACTTGGCCTTGATCGCCACCATCGTGATCGGCACCAGGATGATGCCTTTCGATTCTGCTTTCTTTATCCATTCGGCAATGCGGGCAATGGTCCCCGGTTTTGCCGTTGCATAGCCGACAGCGGTTCCGCCGTCGCGTGCTTTCATCTCGAGCCTTGCAAGCGCATGGTCGATTTCCGCGGCGGTCGGCACCGTATCGAGCACGACATCGGCTTTGGCAAACGGCAAATTCTGTGTGCCGGCCAGCTGGCCTGCAATGCTGCGCGACGATGAACCGTCATCCACGTAAATCAATCCGCGCCTGGCGATATCGCGCAGGACCGGCGAGAGGCCCTGTTCCGAGGCGGTAAAGCGCGCGCCCATAAAGCCGATCACTCCAACATAGCCGTGAAATCGACTCATCAGCCAATGCAGCCGGTCGATATTCTGTTCCGGCGTCAGCGACGTCAGCAGCGTTTGCGGTCCCGGATCATTGTCCGGATAGTCGAAAGGCTCCATCGGAGCTTGCAGCAGGATTTCATGTTTGCCCGCGCGCCCGCGTTCGGCGAGTCTCTCAAGATCGGCGCCGTAAGGTGCCAGCGCGAATGTCACCGGCGAAGGCAATTTGGTGAATGCATCTGCCGTGCCTGATGCACTGATTCCGAGGCCGCCTATAATGATCGCGACAAGCGGTGCATCCTTTTTGTCGGGGGGAAGATCACGCGGCTGCGCGTAACGCGTCGATGGACGCGCGCCGTCGGGCCCGATTTTCGGAATCGCGCCGTGCCGCGTTGCCTCCAGCAGCTTGGAATCGAGCAGCGGCTTGCTCGCGTTCGCACTGGTGTCGGGAATGACGACCTGCTGCCGGGCGCCGCTGGATCCGTCGATAATGGTAACCGTCTTCGATCCCGGCGGGGGTGGTGCAACAGTCTTTGCAGCGTCAGGCGTATTGGCAGCGGCGCCGTGGACGACAGGCTGATTTGTGCCGCCGTTCTGTTCGGCCTGGGCCGGCACAGATAACTTGGTCGCGACCACGGCGACCGGCTGGCCCCCGAGCGGGTCATGGACGAATGTCGCCCATGCCACCACCACGAGGCCCGACAGACCGAGCGCGCCCGCCAGTATTTGCGGCGGGCTGACCGGCAGTTTCGGAAGCCGCTTTCCCTTGCCCAGGCCAAGCGGGGCGTTCAGGTCGTCGGGGGCCACGGCGCCGGATCCATGCGAATCATCGCACAAGTCTACCACGCGATGAATCCACGCTGGCGGCGTGTCATTCGGGCCGTTCCAAAACGATCGGGGCGGCCTTTCGGCCGCCCCGTCATACTCAAAAAGGCGATTGTCCGATCAGTTCGGGACCGGCGCCTTGGCGTTCGGCGGGAAGGCCGAATTCACCTGCGTCCCGCGCAGAAGATCAAAGGCCATATGGAGCGCCTTGTCGTTCTTGGCGTCGGGCGGGATGTAGGATTGCGAGCCCGTTTGCTCCTTGCCCGCATCCCCCTTCAGGTGGCCCCGCAGAGACGCTTCACCTTTGGTGTCGGTCTTTGCCTTGAGATCGTCCGGCACATCCTGCAGCACCTCGATGTCGGGCGAAATTCCTTTCGCCTGGATCGAGCGCCCGGACGGCGTGAAGTAGCGCGCGGTCGTCAGCCGCAGGGCGCCATTGCCCGAGCCGAGCGGAATGATGGTCTGCACCGAGCCCTTGCCAAAGGAGCGGGTGCCGATCACCGTCGCCCGCTTGTGGTCCTGCAAAGCGCCGGCGACGATTTCGGACGCAGAGGCCGAGCCGCCGTTGATCAGGACGATCAGCGGCTTGTTCTTCGTGAGATCGCCTGCGCGCGCGTTGAAGCGCTGCGTCTCTTCGGCATTACGTCCCCGCGTCGACACGATCTCGCCCTTCTGCAGGAAAGCATCGGAGACTGAAATCGCCTGATCGAGCAGGCCGCCGGGATTGTTGCGCAGATCGAGGACGTAGCCCTTGAGCTTGTCGTCGGAGATCTTGGCGCCGATGTCGGCGATCGCCTTCTTCAGCCCCTCGGTGGTCTGCTCATTGAATTGCGTAAGCCGGATGTAGCCGACGTCGTCGCCTTCGACCTGCGAGCGCACCGAGCGCACACGGATGACATCGCGCGTGATCGAGACTTCGACGGGCTTGTCCTGTCCCTTGCGCATGATGGTGAGCTTGATCTTGGTGTTCACCGGCCCACGCATTTTCTCGACGGCCTGGTTCAGGGTGAGACCCTGCACCTGCTCATCGTCGAGCTTGGTAATAATGTCGTTGGCCATGATGCCGGCCTTGGCGGCCGGCGTGTCGTCGATCGGCGCCACCACCTTGATCAGGCCGTCCTCCATGGTGACTTCGATGCCGAGACCGCCGAACTCGCCGCGCGTCTGCACCTGCATGTCGCGAAAGCTCTTGGAGTCCATGTAGCTCGAGTGCGGATCGAGGCCGGCAAGCATTCCGTTGATCGCGGTTTCGATCAGTTTTGCATCGTCGGGCTTCTCGACGTAGTCGGCGCGCACGCGCTCGAACACGTCTCCGAACAGATTGAGCTGGCGGTACGTATCCGCTGCCGCCGCCTTGGCGGTTGCGCCTACGAGCATAATGCGCGGCTGAACCGCGAGCAGCGTCATTGCCGCTCCCGCCGCCGCGCCAAGAAGAATGAGTGAGGTCTTGCGCATCATCCGCGAACCTTTTCGCCTTCGCCAGCTGCCCACCATGGGCCTGGATCGACGGGAATCCCGTCCTTTCGAAACTCGACGTAGAGCACCGGTTGGCTGGAACCTGACGCCAGGATAGCGGCGATATGGGAGCCGTTACCCATGACTGCAACCGGTTCCCCGGTCAGCACAAACTGCCCGAGGTCAACTGATATCCGATCCATCCCGGCAAGCAAGAGATGATACCCGCCGCCGACATTAAGGATCAAGAGTTGACCATATGAGCGGAACGGACCGGCATAAACGACCCAGCCGTCGGCCGGTGCAGTTACCTGTGCGCCCGCACGGGTGGCGATGGAAATGCCTTTTTCCGAGCCACCACTGGTATCCGGCGCACCGAATCCCTTCAATTTGACGCCGTTAACCGGAATTGGCACCCGCCCGCGCAGCGATGCGAAAGCAACTGCGGGGGCAAGGCGTCCGGGATCACGAAATGCTGAAAGTGCCGGGCGGCTGTCCGAACGTGCGGCTTCGCGCAGTTCGCGCGCTGCCGGGCTTAACCCTTGCTCGAGCTTTGCGATCAAATCTTTGAGATTGTCGGTCTGCTGCGCCAGCGTGCCTGCGCGCGACCGTTCAGCTTCGAGCGCCTTCTCGCGTTCGGCCAATTGCCTTTGACGCTCTTGCACCAACGCCGCCATGCGCGCTCGCTCGCCCTCGAGCGCGGCAACTTCCGTCTTCAGCTGCTCGCGCTCGGCATCGATTTTCTTCCGCACTGCCAGCAATTCCGACAGATCGTTCGCCAGCGATTCGACCTCCCGGCGCATTTCCGGGAGGACTGCGCCGAGCACGATGGCCGTTCGTACGGATTGCAGCGCGTCTTCCGGACTTGCAACAAGAGCCGGGGGCGGCTGACGGCCCATGCGTTGCAGCGCGGCCAGGACTTCGCCGATCACTGCGCGTCGCCCGTCGAGTGATTTTCGAATGCTCGTTTCATTCTCGTCGAGCGGTTTGAGCCGCTCCTGGGTTGACTCAACTTTGGCTTCGACACCACGCAGCCGCGCTGCGGTGTCGATCAGATCCTCATTGAGCTTCGTGCGGTCGGCACCGATCTCCTCGATTTCGCGCTTGAGTGCCGCTTCCGCCGCGGCGGACCTGCGTTGCTCGTCGCGGGCGGCCTTGAGCTCTTCGTCGCGCTGCTTGAGGGTCTTGAGTGGATCCGCGAGCTCATTTTGAGCGGCGGGAGCCGGCCGCTCCTGCGCCAGCACCGCAGGGGCGAAAGTTATCGGTAACGCAAGCCCCAGCCCCGCGATAAGCGCAGCGCGCGGATCGAGACTGCCGAATCCCCCGAGGCAAATCATCGGGGTCACGTTACGCCCGCAAGTTTGAACGACAAGTTCATTTTCGGCGAAACCTATCGGCTCAGATTACGACTAAATCGGGGTGCGTTGCGTTTTGGCTGCAAAAATCAGGCCCGATGATAGGGGTGCCCGGTCAGGATCGTGGTGGCCCGGTAGAGCTGCTCAAGCAACATCACGCGGACGAGCTGGTGCGGCCAGGTCGCCTTGCCGAACGACAGCCGCAGGCTGGCCTTCTCCGCGAGGCTAGGGGCAAGGCCATCGGCGCCCCCGATCAGGAACACCGCCGCGGTCCGGCTGTTCTCCCGCCATTTGCCGAGCTGAGCCGCAAGCGCACTGCTGTCGAGACTCTCCCCGTGGGAATCAAGCACCACCACGGCTGCGTTTTGCGGAATGATGTTGGCAAGCGCGATCGATTCTTCGAGCATGCGCTTGCCGGCATCGCCGGCGCGGCTTTCCCTGATTTCGATGACCTCAACGTCGCGCAGGCCGAGCTGACGGCCGGTTTGCGCGGCACGCTTGCGATAGCGCGCACTCAGTTCGGTCTCCGGGCCCTGCTTCAGACGCCCGACAGCGGCAACGATGATGCGCATCGTACCGCGCAGCCTATCAGCCGGGCCGACGCGCGTCCCTGCTCGCTGCTGCCCACATCTTTTCCAGATTATAGAAAGCACGGACCTCCGGCCGGAAGACGTGCACGATGATGTCTCCGGCATCGATGAGGACCCAGTCTCCCTGCCGCATTCCTTCAACGCGGACGCGCGGACCGCCGCCCTCCTCGATGTCTTTTACGAGATGATCGGCGACAGCGCTGACGTGACGTTGCGACCGCCCGCTCGTCACGACCATGTAATCGCCTATTGAGGATTTGCCGGTGAGATCGATAACGACGCTGTCCTCGGCCTTCATATCTTCCAGACGCGCGAGGACGGTTTTGAGCATCTCTTTGGCAGTCGGATGCCGGGAGACGGTTTCGGGCTTACGACGCGGCGCCCGAGAGAGTGCAGATGTGCTCAGGGTTTTTGGTCCTTTCGATACGTTGCACCCGCCCCGGTCTTAACCGGAGCCTGCTTCAAGATAGTCACCTCGTCCGCTTCTTTCTACCCCGGCGGCGGACGGACTTCGCCGCCGATATGGACTTGCTCGTTCTGTTTCCACGCTTGTTTTCACGTTTGCTTCGGCTCCCCGCTCGCTTTGATTTGCGCGAAGACACCCCACGAGTGCCGGCGGAAGTCCGTCGACCGCCACGCAATGCGCGCAACGCGGTCGAAGACAAAGGCGATTTGAGGCCGTGCAAAAAAGCCCAGACCGGGGCTTTTCGGTCGGGCAATGTGGAGACGGCGTATTCGGGAATGCGGACCCGGGTGAGTGCATGTCCGGCCGGGCTCGCGGCAGCGTAGAGACTTGGGCCCAGCCGGTCGATGACGACGATAGGCACCAGTTCTGCGATCTTGCGCCACTTCTGCCAGCGATGAAAACTCCGCAAATTGTCCGCGCCCATGATCCAGACGAATCGGACGCCCGGGCAGCGTTTCACCAGCCAGGATATCGTATCGAAAGTGTATCTCGTCTTAATGACAGCTTCGAGGCCCGTGATATCGATGCGCGGGTGGCGGGTAAGCGTGCGTGCTGCTGCGATCCGATCGGGCAATGGTGCCAGGCCGCGCGTGTTCTTGAGGGGATTTCCCGGCGTGACGAGCCACCAGACGCGGTCGAGCTTGAGACGCTTCAAGGCCAGAAGAGCAGCGCCGAGGTGGGCCCGGTGCGGCGGGTCAAAAGTTCCACCGAAGAGACCAATCCTCATGCCGGGCGCATGCGGAGGCAGTAAGCGCTCGGACATGTCGCGATTCTTCACGGTCACGGCCGGGTCTGACCGGTGCCGTGGATACGATATTTGAACGTCGTGAGCTGATCGATGCCGACCGGGCCGCGTGCATGCAGCCGTCCTGTGGCGATGCCGATCTCGGCGCCGAAGCCAAATTCTCCACCATCGGCAAATTGTGTCGACGCGTTGTGCAGCACGATGGCCGAATCGACTTCGCGCAGGAACTTTTCTGCGGTGGCCTGATCCTCGGTAACGATCGCATCCGTGTGGTGCGACCCATAACGTTCGATATGTTCGATCGCGGCCTCGATATTGTCGACGACTTTGACCGCAATGATGGCGTCGAGGTACTCGGTGCTCCAATCATCTTCGGTCGCCGGTTTGACCCGGTTGTCGACGGCCAGTGTTGCCTTGTCGCCGCGGATTTCGCACCCGGCCGCGATCAGCATTTCAACCAGGGGCTTGAGCTGGCTACCGGCACGGTCGACCAGGAGCGTTTCGGCGGCACCGCAGACGCCGGTACGCCGCATTTTCGCATTCAGCACGATTTTCTTGGCCATATCGAGCGAGGCGGCCTTGTCGACATATACATGGCAGACACCTTCGAGGTGCGCAAATACCGGTACGCGGGCTTCCGCCTGCACCCTCGCCACAAGACTTTTGCCACCCCGCGGCACGAGCACGTCGAGATTGCCGTCGAGCCCGGACAGCATCAGCCCGACTGCCGCGCGGTCACGGGTCGGCACGAGCTGGATCGCGGCCTCGGGCAGGTTGGCCGCACGCAGGCCTTCGCTCAGCGCGCTCAGGATCGCCCGGCTGGAACGCATGCTGTCCGACCCGCTGCGCAGAATTGCCGCATTGCCTGATTTCAGGCACAGGACTCCGGCGTCGGCAGTAACGTTAGGCCGGCTCTCGTAAATGATGCCGACGACACCAAGGGGCACGCGCACCCGTTCGATCCGCATGCCGTTCGGCCGGGTCCAGGATTCCATAACAGTGCCAACGGGATCCTTGAGGCCTCGCACAGTGTCGATGCCGGCGGCAATGGCTTCGACGCGCGCCGGGTCGAGAGCCAGGCGATCAAGAAATGCCCCCGCGACTCCGGCCGCGCGCGCTTCAGCCATGTCTTCGGCGTTGGCAGCCAAAATAAGAGGCGCTTGGGCCCGGGCCGCCGCCGCCAGGGCTCCGAGGGCGCGATCTTTTTGGTCCGCCGGCGCAAGCGCGAGCGCCCGGGCAGCCACGCGGGCGCGCCGGCCGATTTCACCCATGGCCACGGCAATATCGCTTGATCCGTCGATACTCTTGAACGGTGCGCTCATTTTTCGCGAAAAGTCCGTAAAAACCCTTGTCCTGGGGGCACTTCCTATCACGTCAGGGGTCAACCCGCGAGGTCAGTCCGCTGGGCGCATGGCAGGTTCGACCCTGGGGATAACGTGGACAATCGGTGGTGCCATGAAACGGTTTAACTATCTGCACATTGCACTGGCAGGGTGACCGCATTCCAGGAGGTAGTCATGGCGTACAGTTCAGGCCGTCTTCCCAGCCGGTTTCCTGTCGGCACCAAGTTCGTGATCGAGGGAAAACGTCGCGGGGAGGGGCAGGTGCAGGTGTTCAGCCGGTATCTGGAATTTCCCGACGGCACCTTCCTGCCGTTACCGGCCCGTCCTTCGAAGCAAAAAGCTGTCGCGCCGGTCCTACGATCGCGGCGGCGCTCGCGCGTCCGCTGACCCAGCACGCTCGGCCAATGGCCCAGGCGGCCGGTTAAGGGGTCCATTGGCGGATGGCTTGTGGAGAAAGCCACTCGCGACCGTCCGCTCGGCCAATGGCCCAGCTTGGACGCGAAAACCCCAGCCACCGGTGGGCCGGGGTTGACGGGCGATTGGTCAATCGCCTTTTTCACGTGTGTGTGGGCAGGTAACGCGCTGCGGCGCGGCCCGGTTCCTTGGCGGTCGGCTATTCGCCGCCGAGAACCAGATCGTCGCGGTGAATCATCTCGGTCCGGCCCGTATAGCCCAGGATGAGCAACACGTCGGCCGACGAGCGCCCTTTGATCTTGTCGGCATCGTCGGCATCGTAGGCGACAAGCCCGCGGCCGACCTCGTGCCCGTCCGGTCCGCGGACCACGACAGCATCACCGCGCCCAAAGCCGCCCTCCACCTTGATCACGCCTGCCGGCAACAGGCTCTTTCCGCTTCGCAGCGCGCGCACGGCGCCCGCATCGATCAGCAGTGCGCCGCGCGGCTCGAGCGATCCCGCGATCCATTTTTTGCGGGCGGTTACCGGATTTGCCGGCGTCAGGAACCAGGTGCACGCAGCGCCATTTGCGATCGCCTGCAGGGGGTGCGGCACGCGGCCGGACGCGATCACCATGTGCGTGCCGGCAGTGGTGGCGATCTTGCCAGCCTCGATCTTGGTCAACATGCCGCCGCGCGCGAGTTCGGAACCGGAGGCGCCTGCCATAGCCTCGATATCGGGCGTGATGCGCGCAACAACGGGTACGAGCCTGGCGCCGTTCCCGGCGATCGGCGGCCGGTCGTAGAGCCCATCGACGTCAGAAAGCAGCACAAGCAGATCGGCGCTCATCATGGTGGCGACGCGGGCGGCGAGACGGTCATTGTCGCCGTACCGGATCTCGGTGGTCGCCACGGTGTCGTTTTCGTTGATCACCGGCACGCTCCGCCATTCGAGCAGCTTCGCGATTGTCGAGCGCGCATTGAGATAACGTCGCCGCTCTTCGGTATCGCCGAGCGTCACCAGCACCTGGCCGGCGGTGAGCGAATGGGCGCCGAGCGCCTCCGACCAGGCGCGTGCAAGCGCAATCTGCCCGACGGCGGCCGCAGCCTGGCTGTCCTCGAGCTTGAGCGCGCCGGCCGGCAATTTCAGAACGGCGCGGCCAAGGGCGATGGCGCCGGACGAGACGACAAGTACATCGCATTTTTGCCGATGCAGGCCGGCGACATCGGCCGCGAGCGACGCCAGCCAGTCACGCTTGAGGCCGCCGGCGGAGGAATCCACCAGCAACGACGAACCGACCTTCACCACGATGCGGCGGAAGTCCTTGAGCAGCGGCGTGTTCGACATGATCCGGGCGACAGCGTCATTGAGCGCGCCGGTTGTCTACCACGTCAAAATTAGCCCGTCAGGAGCAAGTCGCCGCCGGATCAATCGAATCCGGCAGTGCTATGCTTTCCCGGTTAATGCCAGTTTCACCCGTTCCGGCGTGAACGGCACCGTCCGCAGACGTGCGCCGGTGGCGTTGTGGACCGCGTTACCGAGCGCCGCGCCGACAGCGGCGCAAGCGGCCTCGCCCGCGCCGAGCGGCTTTTCCGTCGGCCGGTCGATCAACTCGATGTCGATCTTCGGCACAGCGGAGAACCGCAGGATCGGATAGCTCGCCCAGTCGACGCTGAGAACGCGTGAGCGGTCAAACATCACCTCTTCCATCAGCATGCGGCTGATGGTCTGCAGGATGCTGCCTTCGATCTGCGCGCGCACGCCGTCCGGGTTGATGATCTGCCCGCAATCATGCGCGCAGGCCACGCGCTCAACAGTGATGCGTCCGCTTGCGCGCTCGACGGCGACCTCCATTCCCATGCCGACATAGGTTTCGCTGTGCTTGTAGTGAACAAAGGAAATGCCGCGTCCGCGGGCAACCGCGGCATTCGCACTCGCAAGTTGATAAGGTTGCGACTGCCATTTCATCATGGCCGCGGTTCTTTTGACGACTTCGATCGCGCGTGGGTCTTTCAGGCCCCGCAAACGGAAATCGACCGGGTCGATACCTGCCGCGGCGGCAAGATCGTCGACGAAGCTTTCGACCGCGAAGCAGTTCGCCGGTTTGCCGGGCGAGCGGATCGGTGCCGGACGCAACGGGGCTTCCTTGAGCCAATGTGCGATCACCTGAATGCTCTCGGCGGAATAAGGCGGGTCGCCGTTCTGCGAGATCAGCCCCGTATTGAGCCCCGGCACATGTTCCAGCCCTGCCGCTTCAGGAGCCAACAGCGGGATATTAGGCAGCCCGCGCGTCGTTTTCGGAATCCACATTTCGGTGCGCCAGTCGAGAATGCGGCCGTCGGCCGAAACTGCGCCCGAAACGCTGATCAACTGCGGCGGGCCTTTCGGGTCCCAGCCGAGCTCGTCCTCGCGGCTCCATTGCACGCGCACCGGGCGTCCGGTGGCGCGTGACAGGATCGCCGCGTCAGCCGCCGCGTCCTCGTGCCCGTTCATGCCGTAGCAGCCGGAACCCTCGAGATAGATTAGGCGCACCTTGTCCTTTGGCAAACCGAGAAATTTGGCAAAGGTGGTCTGATTGCCGTGCGTGCCTTGCGATGCGGTCCACACCGTCGCGGATTCGTTGCTGACGTCGGCGACGGCACAGGACGGCCCAATCGATGCGTGGCTTTGCATCGGCCAGTAGTAAGTCGCGGTGAGGGCCTTTGCGCCGTCCGGCCGCTGTGCAGCAGGGCTGCCCTTGTTGACCAGGGTTTCATCGACAATGCCGGGTTCGTTTCGCAACGACTCGACGAGGCCGTTCTGCGACGGCAGGCCGGTCCCCTCGCTCCACCGGGCGCGCAATGCGCGCGACGCGCGCACCGCGTTCCATTCGTCGTCGGCGACGACCGCAAGCAGGTCTTTCACGCGCACGACCTTGGCCCCGGGGATATCCTTGATCGATGCCTCGTCGACCGACACAAGTTTGGCGCCGACGGCTCCGGCCCTGATCACGCGCGCGTGCAGCATGTTCGGCGCCGCGAAGTCGTGCACATAAATGTGCGTGCCGAAGCATTTCGCAGGGACATCGGGGCGCCGCAGGGGCTTGCCGACAATCGTGTAACGCGCAGGGTCTTTCAGCGGCGCCTTGGGGTCGAGCTTGAGATCGAACTGCTTGCCTGCGATCAGGTCGGCAAAGGAAATTCCGGCGCCGCCGGATTTCGGGCGCACCATGCCGCCGGCCGTCTCGAGATCGTCGGCCCTGGCATTGAGCCGTTGCGCGGCAAGCTCGACGAGCGCCTTACGCGCGGTCGCCGCCGCCTGCCGGATCTGCACGCCGCCGCGCTGGATGCCGTTTGAACCGGACGTGCGGCCCTGGTCGGGCGTCAGCGCGGTGTCGCCTTCAATAAACATGATCTTGTCGACGTCGACTCCAAGTTCTTCGGCGGCGATTTGCGGTATGGCGATGCGCAGCCCCTGGCCGAGATCAACCTTGCCGCAGAACAGCGTCACGGTGCCGTCGCCGTTGACCGCCAGGAAGGCATCGACCTCCTTGGAATCGAGAATTCGCTTTGCCACCGCGGTACTTTGCGCGCGGACGCGAGAGGGGATTCCCGCGAGCGCGAAGCCGACAGTGATCGCTCCACCCTTCAGGACAGCGCGGCGGGAGAAGGTGGGAGTTTTGACCGGCGCGTTCATGTCAGCCTCCCTGTCCGGCTGCCGCCATGACCGCGCGCAGGACTCGCACATGCGAGCCGCAGCGGCACAGGTTACCGTCTAGCGCTGAACGGACGTCAGTCTCGCTCGGCCTCTTGTTGCTTTGCAGGAGCGCCGCCGCGCTCATGATCATCCCGTTCGTGCAGTAGCCGCACTGCGGTACCTGTTCGTTGATGAAGGCGGTTTGCAGCGGATGCGGCTTTTCCGGTGTCCCGAGCCCTTCGAGGGTGACGACCGTTTTGCCTTGCGCATCGGCGACCGTGGTCTGGCAGGACCGGGCCGCGGCGCCGTCGACCATGACGGTGCAGGCGCCGCACTGACCAAGTCCGCAGCCAAACTTCGCAGCGGTCAGGCCGAGTTCGCGCAACACATAGAGAAGAGGCTTGTCGGCATCTGTCGTGTCGACGGTTTGCGCATTGCCGTTGATGCGCAGGTTGTAAGTCGCCATGTCACCGCTCCGTTTGCCCCGCGGGACGCATTTAGTCGCCACCTGCTACTATGGCTGAGCGGAAAAGCGCTGCCTAGGCGGGAGCAGCGCGGCGCGGTCTCACAAAAAGTTGTGCGGTCGTTGCCTTTTGAAGGCGCGGCGCCCGAGATTCATGCGGGGAACAAG
Source organism: Pseudolabrys sp. (assembly GCA_035701845.1). Taxonomy (GTDB): domain Bacteria; phylum Pseudomonadota; class Alphaproteobacteria; order Rhizobiales; family Xanthobacteraceae; genus Pseudolabrys. The sequence goes on from DASSRJ010000117.1 coordinate 39,752, forward strand.
GGCAAATCGAATAGGCCCGGCGATGGCGCCCGTGGTATCATGACGCCGAGGGCGGAGTGATGCGGCTAGCGGTCTATGGCGCCGTGCTGGTGATTGCTCTTGGCAGCGTGTTGCTGGGGCTCGACCGGCTTCCGGCCCCGATGTCTCCCATGGTCGATACCGCGGCAGGCCTGCGCGCTGCCGCGCCGCCTGCGCCTGTGCAGGCTCCTGCCGCGCAGGCTTCGCCTTCGGTGCCGAATACGGCGATTGGTGCTCCAATTGTTCCGCCGACACTTGCCGCACCGGCAACTCCTGCCACTCAGGCAGCGGCTGGCGCTGCCGCACAAGCGGCGGAGCCGGTGGCTGCGCCCGAACCGGAGGTGCGTTGCAACGTCGACGCCTGCACCGCCGCCTACCGTTCGTTTCGCCCGTCCGACTGCACCTATCAGCCGACCGGCGGCCCCCGGCGGCTTTGCACCAAGTAGACACCACAGATTGAACGTCGGCGGGTTCCCCAACGGCGCCTGGAACCGGCGCGCCGAGCCCGGCGTTGCGCTTGGGCGCGTCTCGTCACCCGGGCGAAGCAATGCAATTTATGGTCTACCTTACCGTCCTCATGGTTTCGGTCAGCACTGTGCTGCTCGAAATCCATTGGCTCACCACTCCGCCGCCGCAACCGAAGTCGGCCGTGCAGGCGTCGGCGCTGCCGCGTCCGAAGATTGAAGGTCCGAACGCTGAGCTCAGTCCGGTTTATCCGAAGAAACTGGAGCCGGCGCAGCCGGCGGCCGTCGACAGCCCCGCGGCGAAGACCGGGACGGCTCAAAAACCTGCGGCGGAAACCACGGGTGTCTCGACAAGCAGGCCTGTGAGCGCCTCGTCGCCGGATGACCCGAAGAATGCGCAGGCATACGCGCCGCAGCCAAAACAGAATGAGTCCGCGGCAACGCCGGCGGGCAATCGCTGCAACGTCCAGGCCTGCGCGAGCGCCTACAAGTCCTTCAATGCATCTGATTGCACGTACCAGCCATTCGATGGCCCTCGGCGTGTGTGTACCAAGGCGCCGGAGCAGCGTGCCACCCGCGAGCAAAGAGAAGAACCGCAGCGTCGCTCCTGGAGCCAGCGCGAGGAATTGCATGACGGGGATCGAAAGTCGCAATGGCGGGTCTATGACGCGGACGACGACGCGGACGACATGTTCCTGTTCCGCCGAAGCCGTCGCTGGTAGGCGTAGTTCTCTAATTTAATAAATCACCACCGATCTGATCGACTTGCCTTCGTGCATGAGGTCGAAGGCATCGTTGATCTTATCGAGCGGCATGGTGTGGGTGATCAGATCGTCGATATTGATTTTGCCTTCCATGTACCAGTCGACGATCCTGGGCACGTCCGTGCGGCCGCGTGCGCCGCCAAAAGCTGTACCGCGCCAGACGCGCCCGGTGACGAGCTGGAATGGACGGGTCGAGATTTCCTGGCCGGCTCCGGCGACGCCGATAATGATACTTTCGCCCCAGCCGCGATGGCAGCATTCCAGCGCCTGCCGCATTGTCTGCACGTTGCCGATGCATTCGAATGAAAAATCGGCGCCGCCGCCGGTGAGATCGACGATGGCCTGCACGACCTTGTCACGGCCGACTTGGTCGGGATTGACGAAATGCGTCATGCCGAATTTCTCGGCCATGGCTCTTTTGGCCGGGTTGGTGTCGATGCCGATGATCTTGTCGGCGCCGACCATCCGCGCCCCCTGGATGACGTTGAGACCGATGCCGCCAAGGCCGAACACGGCGACATTCGCCCCCGGCCAGACTTTCGCCGTGTTGATGACGGCGCCGACACCGGTCGTCACGCCGCACCCAATGTAACAAATCTTGTCGAAGGGCGCGTCCTCGCGGACCTTCGCCAGCGCGATCTCGGGCAGCACCGTAAAATTGGCAAAGGTCGAGCAGCCCATATAATGAAATACCGCGTCACCGTCGCAGCGGAAGCGGCTGGTGCCGTCCGGCATCACGCCTTTGCCCTGTGTCGCGCGGATCGCGGTGCAGAGATTTGACCGGCGCGACAGGCACGTTTTGCATTGCCGGCATTCGGGCGTATAGAGCGGAATGACGTGATCGCCGGCTTTCAGTGTTGTGACACCAGCTCCGGCCTCGCGCACGATACCCGCGCCTTCATGGCCGAGAATCGCCGGAAACAGTCCTTCCGGATCGGCGCCGGACAGCGTGTAGGCGTCGGTGTGGCAGATGCCGGTCGCCTTGATCTCGACCAGCACCTCGCCCGCTTTCGGACCTTCGATGTCGATCATCTCGATGTCGAGTGGTGCGCCGGCTTTCCACGCAACCGCGGCACGAGTTTTCATTCGCGCATTCCCCCAGATGTCAATCTACACCGCTTCTTTTGCCTTGGATCGGTCGGCCGCATCGCGTGCCTGGTCGATAATCTTCAGCAGTGCGCGCAACACTTCCTGGACGCCGTCGCCCGATTGTGCGGACAACACCAGCGGCGTTGTCTTGCAGGCCTTCTTGAGCTTTCCGGCTTGTGTCCTGATCGTCTCTTTCGTCAGGGCATCCGACTTCGACAGCGCGACGATCTCCGGCTTGTCGGTAAGGCCGTGGCCGTAGGCTTCGAGCTCGCCGCGCACGATCTTGTACGCTTCGCCGGCGTCACCGCCCGTTCCATCGATCAGATGCAGCAATACGCGGCAACGCTCGGTGTGGCCGAGGAAGCGATCGCCAAGCCCGGTACCTTCATGCGCGCCCTCGATCAGGCCGGGCAGATCGGCGAGAACAAATTCGCGCCCATCCACTTCGACGACACCGAGCTGCGGATGCAATGTCGTGAAAGGATAATCGGCGATCTTCGGTTTGGCTGCGCTGACCGCAGCGAGGAATGTCGATTTGCCGGCATTGGGCAGGCCGATGAGTCCGGCGTCGGCAATCAACTTGAGGCGCAATCGAATCGTAGATTCCTCGCCTGGCTGTCCCGGATTGGCATGGCGCGGCGCCCGGTTGGTCGACGACTTGAAATGTGCGTTGCCGAAACCGCCATTGCCGCCTTCGGCAATAGTCACCCGTTGTCCGACTTCGGTCAGATCGGCGAGCAGCGTTTCGCCATCCTCTTCGTAGACCTGCGTACCGACCGGCACTTTCAACACGACGTCCTTGCCGTTCGCGCCGGCGCGATCCTTGCCCATGCCGTTGCCGCCGCGCTGCGCCTTGAAGTGCTGCTGATAGCGATAGTCGATCAGCGTATTGAGGCCGTTGACCACCTCGACCACGACGTCGCCACCCTTGCCGCCATCGCCGCCGTTGGGTCCGCCGAATTCGATGAATTTCTCGCGCCGGAACGACACGCAGCCGTTTCCGCCCGCGCCGGACGCAACGTAGACCTTGACTTCGTCCAGAAATTTCAACTTGCTTTCACCTTAGTGCGCTTGCGCTCGCTGACCGCACGTTCGAGCGCGTGTCGGATATATCGCTGATAAGGCACACCTTCGCGCTTGGCATTCTCGCGTACGGCGTCAAGCAGCCCTTTCGAGATGCGCAGGTTCACGGTTTTCTCCTTTGGACGAATTTCAAAATGCACAGGTTTGAACTGCGAGAAATCCAGGTCTGAAAGATCTTGCTCCAGGAACGCTTCCGCCTCCTCGTCACTCCTGAAAACCGGAACTGTCCTTAATTTACGAGCCTTTCGTTTCATAGCTCTCGATCTCCTTCCGATGCATATAACGCGCGCTCAATGGCCGAATAAGACGTCTGCCATCCCGATGCCTGATCGTGAACACCACGAACATGGCGCGCTCGCGGCTATTGCGGCCAACCGCCAGCAGTCGCTCTTCTCGACCCGAATGTCCCAGGTCAGGGGCGATCCTTGGATCGCTCAGCAAAAACATCTCGATTTCAGCGATCAAAAGCCCATGCTTCTGGCATTTGTCCCGATTGCCGGCATCCCAGTCGAAACCGTCGGCCGTGATGTCCATGTCATATATGGACATTTGCCTATACAAATGTCAATACTTTAGCAATCACCGCGCGTGAAGGAAATGCGTCGTGCCGTCCTGCTTGATGCGGTCCAGAAGGTCGACTTCCCAGGACAGATAGGCATTCATGGCCGCCTCGTGATCGTTCGACCGCTCATAAGGCTTGAGCCAGACATCGATCGGATCATCGGCCATTTTCTCGGCCGTCGAGAGCGGGAAGCCGGCAGCGGCCCACGCCGCGTTACCGCCCTTGAGCCAGTGCACGGGTGTTGCGGCGAGCGCGCGGGTCTCCTCAACCGCGAGGCCGGCCAGCACGCCGTCTTCGGATGTGAGGATGATGGCCTGCCGCGGCGGGATCTTCGGCAGCGCCTTGTCGAGACGGCCGCGGATGGCAAACCATGCGCCGGGGATATGGCCGCGGCGATAGTGCGGGCTGGTGGAGAGGTCGATCACGGAGACATCATCGATCTCGAGAACCTTCGAGGGCTCGACGGCCGCGTCGGAAGAAACGGAGCCGAGGATGGCCGGAACGGCTGTGCCGGTTTCGCTACCCGCTTCCGGCAAGACGTAAACCTCCTGCCAGCCCATTTGCTTCAGCCACGACGCCGTCATCAGCGCGCGCGCCTCTTTGTCGTCGCTGAGTACAATCCGCGCGCCGAGCACGCCGGCGTAGATGTCGGTTGCCTGCACGAGCTGGCCGCCCGGCGCTGAAATCGCGCCGGGATAGTGGCCTGCCTTGTATTCCGCCGGGTCACGCACGTCGAAGACGTAGGTCGTTCGTGCCGCGTCTTTCCGCCATTGCTCGACGGCAGTGCGATCGGCGTGCGTGACGCCGAACTTGCGCGCAACCTTCTCCGCGGCGTCCTTGGCCCAGGCAATGCCCGTGTTCGATACGTCCGGCGCGCGGTCCGTTTTGCCGGTCGCGCAAGTGAGCCCGGCAAGATGCCAGCCCATGGTGCCGTTGCGCAACGCGACGACTTTGTTCGGCACGCCGGCATTGATCAGGGACTGGGCGCCGATGATGCTGCGGGTGCGTCCTGCGCAATTGACCACGATCGTCGTGTCGGGCGAAGGCACGATGTCGCGGACCCTCAGTACAAGTTCGGCTCCCGGCACGTTGATGCCGCCCGGAATCGAGATGCGTGAATATTCGTCGAACGGCCGGCTATCGAGCACTTTCAGGTCGACGCCGGCGCGCATCATGGCGTCAAGCTCGGTCGCGCTGATGCTGGGCGTCTCGCGGTCGTGCTCGATGAACTCGCCGAATGCCTTGCTGGGAACGTGCACCCCTGAGAACGTCACCAAGCCTGCTTTCTCCCAGGCCGCCACGCCGCCGTCGAGATAAGAGAGGTCCGTATATCCGGCGCCGGCAAGAATGACCGCGGCGCGTCCGGCAATTCCGTCGTTGTCGTCGCATAGGACAATACGCGTCGACTTGCGCGGCACCAGTTGCCCGAAACGCAATTCGAGCCGGCTGAGCGGCACGTTGCGCGCCCACAAGAGATGATTTTGCGAGAACGTGAGTTCCTCGCGCACGTCGACAAGCGCGAGCTCCTGACCGTCGGCGAGCATGGCTTTGACGGTGGCGGGAGAGACAGGGCGTGGCGTCACTTTGGCAGTCGATATGTGGAGGTTCACGTCGCGCGTTGCGCGTACATTTTCTCGACGTCACCGGTTTTCAGGTCGATCCTGATGCGGTCGATCTTGTCGAGATTGGTTCCGGTCACGCGCACGAAACGCGCGTAGTCGGGATAGTCGATCGAGTGAATGGCTCCGTCCTGATAGATGCCGGCCTTGCCAGGTGTAAGACGGTATTTTTTCACGGGCTTGAGCTTCGCGTGCTTGGGGTTCCTGCCGTCATCCTCGCGTTCCCATTCGATCATGTCGGTATATTCGGTGGCCTGCCCGTAGATCGCCCATGAGTCGCCATGGTCGTGCGGCGGGGACACACGCGCCTTGTCGTTGATGTGCGCAAGAATCTGGAAACCGAGCGAGGGGTCTTCGTAGAGAACCTTCAGTCCGCGCGGCACGTTGTCGCCGCAGTATTCCTCGATGAAATCCTTGTTGGCGAGCAGGCGTTCGAGGTTCTGGCGGACCTGCTCGCGTCCCGCAGGGCCGGGATCGCGCGAAAGAGCGGAACGGCAATCGCTGATGAATTGGTCGAGGTCATAGGCCATGGCGTCGCTCCCGAGCTTGCGGCAAGACAGTCTCGCGCAAGTCAGGTCTGAACGCCAGAAGGCCCTCCCTCAAATGAGGGAGGGCACACCTGGAGCCTGTCCGTATCAAGAAACGCGCTTGGCACGCCCCCAAGTCTGCTTCGTGCGCCCCCAAGTCTGCTTGGCGCGTCCCCATGTCTTCAGCGCCGACCAGATGCGCCGCTCAAGCCGGAACCGGTCAATCGGCGCCGACGATTTGATCGAGTTGATCCGGTAGAGACCGACACCGGTCCACTGGAAGCCGCATTTCTCGAGGACCCGGCGGGACGCCGGGTTGGTCACGCGCGCACCGGCCTGCAAACTGTCATGCGTCAGATCCGTGAATGCATAGTCGATCAGCGCGTGCAACGCTTCGGTGGCGTAGCCCTTGTTCCAGTAGGGCACGCCCAGCCAGTAGCCGATCTCCGGCACGTCGTCGTCGCGGAACATGAGTCCGCACGCGCCGATGATTGTCTCGTTGCGCAGCGTGATCAGGTATGCCGCCTCGCCTTCTTTGCTCGCCCCCGCAATGAATTGTTCGGCATCCGCCAATTTGTACGGATGCGGGATACGCGCGGTGTTTTCGGCGATGCGGCGATCGTTGGCGAGCGCTGCAACCGCTTTAGCGTCCTCGAGGCGCGCTGCGCGCAAGGCAAGGCGCTTGGTCTCGAGGACGGGGATACTGCCTTCGCGATATCGTCCAGTCGGTATTTCTTCCAGCAGGGTCATGGCACGGGCTCCAGGTTAAAAAAGTCGAGAGGGGGAGCCGGTCACCCGTCTCCCCCTCTCAGAGCCCTTACGAGGCCCCGCCGGTTTGACTGGATGACCGGCGGACCTCGAATTTGTCCACCGTCTTACTCGGCCGCAGCCTCCGTCATCGGTACAACGGACACGTAGGTGCGGCCTTTAGCTTTCGTTGCGAACTGAACCTTTCCATCAATGAGCGCGAACAGGGTGTGATCTTTGCCGGTGCCGACATTACGGCCGGCATGCCATTTGGTGCCGCGCTGGCGCGCGAGGATATTGCCGGCGAGCACGATCTCGCCGCCGGCCGACTTCAAGCCGAGCCGCCGGCCCGCCGAGTCGCGTCCGTTACGCGAGGATCCGCCTGCTTTCTTGTGCGCCATAGTAGTCTCTGTTGGTCTCTCAAAACTCTCTGACTGTGTACACCGATTCCGTGACGGAATCACGTCACTTCTTTTTGTTCCTGCGCTTTGTAGCCGCCCTGGCCGGCTTTTTTGCGGCGGCCCCGGCCGGTTTCCTGGCTTTTGCCTTCGCGGGCTTGGCCTCCGCCGCAGGAGCGGCTTCGGTTTCCGCTTTTGGCTTCGGTTCGCGCCTGGGCCGCGGCGCCGCCGTTTTCGACGGCTTCGCCCCGCCGGTGAGGATCTCGGTGATGCGGATCACCGAGAATTCGTGGCGGTAGCCGCGCTTGCGGCGCGAATTCTTGCGCCGCCGCTTCTTGAAAGCGATCACCTTGTCGCCGCGCGTGTGCTGAAGCACTTCGCCGGCAACGGTTGCGCCCGCGACGGTCGGCGTGCCGAGTTGCGGCGCATCGCCGCCCACGACGAGAACCTCGCCGAACTCGACGATCTCGCCGGGCTGGCCGTTGACCCTGTCGACCCGGATGACGTCTTCGGCGGCAACCCGGTACTGTTTTCCGCCGGTCTTGATGACTGCGAACATCTTTCGTCCTCGTGTTCGATCCCGGTGCTCGGACCCGTTCCGGACCGGCTTCTTTCAGTCGGTTTGTTGTTTGTTTTTAAGGGCTTGGTAGCCCTCGAAAAAGCACGCGGACCGAAAGGCCCGCGCGCGACATGCTTATGGCGGGGAAACGCGGGTCCTGTCAAGAAAGCGTGCCTCGGTGCGGCCGGCGCGACGGGGAACGAAACAGCGTTAACCGGGACTTATTCTTACGTCTCGCTCTTCGCCTGCGTGCTGTCGGACCATGCGCCCGCATCGCCTTCGGCGCCGGACTGCACAAGGCGATATCCGACACCCAGTTCGGTCACAAGAATTTTTGGCGTGTCCGGATGCGGCTCGATCTTCTGGCGCAGCTTGCGGACGAAGATCCGCAGATAATGAGTATCGTGAACGTGGATCGAGCCCCAGACTTCCTTAAGAAGGTGCTGATGAGTGACGACGTTGCCCGCATGCTGTGCAAGCACCTGGAGCAGGCGGTATTCCTTCGGCGTCAGCGTTAACCGCTTGTCGTTCAGCAGGACCGCGCGGGCGGCGAGATCGATCGTGAGTGGCCCGGCCTTGACGGTGGGCTCGCCGGACACCGCGCGCATTTGTCTTCTGAGCGCCACCCGCACGCGCGCGAGCAACTCCGCCATGCCGAACGGCTTGACCACGTAGTCGTCGGCGCCGAGCTCAAGCAGGTGCACTTTCTGCGCCTCGGCCGAGCGAACCGACAGCACGATGATCGGCACGCTCGACCATGAGCGGATCCGCTCGACAACGTCGGCTCCGTCCATGTCCGGCAGGCCAAGGTCGACAATCGCGAGATCGATCGGCCGCAGCGTCGCCGTACGGATCGCCTCAGCGCCGGTGCCTGCCTCATGCACAACGAATCCGTTGAGCTCGAATCCCGTTCGCAGGAACCGGCGAATCTGGATCTCGTCATCGACGACGAGAACGATCGGGGAGGGCTCACTCATCGGCACCACTTTCCATTTGGGGCAGCGCGGCTTGCGACACCGGCAGTTCGATCGAAACGGTGGTCCCAAGTCCGGGACCTTCGCTGGCGGCGCTGATCTTGCCGTCATTGGCGCCGACGAAGGCGCTCGCGATCCAGAGGCCAAGGCCCGAGCCGCTCGTGGTCGCGGCATGCCGCTCGCCACGCGCGAAACGGTCCCAGATCTTTGCCGCCTCGGTGGCCGTTAATCCGGCGCCTTTGTCGGTAACATCGATATTCAGGCGGCCATCGCGCGTTCGCGCAGCGAGTCGTATCTGCGATCCGGCCTCCGAATATTTTACGGCGTTGTCGAAAATCTGCACCAGCGCCTGCTGAATCAGAACGGAATCGACGTGGATCAAAGGCAGGTCCGGAGGAACGTCGATTACGATACGCCGGTCCGAAAAACGGTGGCGGCAGCGATCGACCGCCGAATTGATGATGTCGGCGGGGTCCGCCCATTCGACATGTGGCTTGATGCCGTCGCTGCTGATGCGTGTGGCATCCAGCAGGTTCTGGATGTCGTTGTTGAGCCGCTCCGCCTCGTCACGGACGTCGTGCACCAGCGCCGTCAATTTCTTTTCCTGGCGCAGCGCGGGGGCGGCGCTCAGCACCGTGGCGGCGCCGAGAATGGAGGCGAGCGGCGTGCGTAACTCGTGGCTGACCGATCCGATCAGGGCCTCGCGCAGCTGATCCGTCTGCGAGCGCATGCGCGCCTCGCTGATGGCGTGGGCGACGCCAAGGCGCTCCAGCGTAGCGGTCGCATCGGCCAGCACTGCGTCGACGCGGATACGCAGCTCGTCCGAGCGCTCTTTCGATTCATGCCCGAGATTGATCGCGATTACACCGAATTCGAGACTCTTCGGCGACACCGCCCGGACCAGCCAGATCTCGCCGCTTTCGGCGGTGACGATCGCGCCGCCGACGGCGTCATGGCGGCCCGAGGCGACCTCGACGACTTCTGTAAGAACGCGTTGCGGCACCGTCATGCCGGCACGCCGGCCGCTGCTGTCGGATGCTTCGCGGGCGCTGGCAAACAGCACCACGTTGCGCTGCATGATGCTGGCGAGATGATCCTCGATGGCCGCGTGGATGTCCGATACATCGAAAGCGACAGCCAGCCGGCGGGAGAATGCATAAAGGTCGCGCAGGTCGATTTCCCGCTGCCGCGCCATCTCCAGTTGCCGCTTGAGACGATTGGCGAGCTGGCTCACCGCGATGGCAACGAAGACGAACAGGATCAGGTCGATGACTTCCTGCGGATCCTTGACGCGGAAACTGTAGGCCGGCGGGTAAAAGAAATAAGCGGAGGCGAAGACGCCGCAAACGGCGGCAAGCAGCGCCGGCACGATTCCCCAGCGCGTCGCTGCGATCACGACCGGGATCAGATAGACAATGGAACCGTGCGCAAGCCCGACCTCCCACACCAGGAAGGACAGTATCGCCGTCAGTCCTGCGACCAGCGCGAGAGTGATGGGTATGCCGGTCAGTTGCTTCCGGATTGCCGCGGAGTTGTCCATTGCCATGTTGACGATGCTGCGGGCCGCCGCCGGCAGCCAATATACGCCCGGCGACCCTTGTCTGTCTTGGCGCGCTTGGCTACATAGCGCCGTCCGTTCGGGGCCTTTCAAAGGCCGAATTCGGGCTCCGGGAGAGGTGGCTGAGTGGTTGAAAGCACCGCACTCGAAATGCGGCATACTCGCAAGGGTATCGGGGGTTCGAATCCCTCCCTCTCCGCCACCCCCAAGCGAGAGATACTGGCATCCAACATTCTCTGATTGGGAATGGCCAGCTTTATTTCTTCAACAGGCGGCGCATGAATTTGGCGAGATCGGTTCGCATGCCGTGCTATTGTCACGTCTTTTCCACCGGGATTTTCAACGCCACGCACCGTCGGTTGGGCCCGGGTGATAGTGTTCGGCTCGTTGTTCCGCTGTTCCGAACGAAAGCAATGGGTACTCTCCAGTTCGATATCTGAATGATCGCAAAACGGCCGCGGAGGAAGGACATCGTCGTCTCGCATCGTTTCGATGTAGCGACCCTGCGTGAGCTTGCCGGCGACAAGGTGTTTGCCCGCGGCAACGAATACAAGGAAGACGGACGGTTCGAGATCGTTTCAATTGATCGTTTGCGCGTGCTGGCGAGAGTGGTCGGTTCCGAGATTTACCGCTCTGAACTCAGGGGAACAGGAAAGAAATTTTCCGGGTCATGCTCCTGCCCGGCTTTCTCGGACTGGGGATTTTGCAAGCATCTGGTGGCCACGGCGCTCGCCGCCAACGAGCTGGGACCGGACGCTGCAGAGAGAGCGGCCAATCACGTGTCAAAAATTCGCGATCGTCTTCGTAGCAAAGGCATTGAGCCGCTTATCGATATGATCATGAACCTGGCCGAGAGCGATCGGGACCTGTTCCAACGTCTGGAGTTGGCGAGTGCGATTGAGACAGCCAATGACGATACGTTGTTCGCGCAGCTCAAAAAGGCCATTACCGAAGCAACCCGCACGCGCGGCTACGTCGAATATGGCGAGGCGCGTGCCTGGGCGGAAAAGATCAACGGTCTCCTCCAGCAGATCGCGGGCCTGATTGCGGGAGGTCGGGCGCAGCTGGTGCTGCGGCTGCTCGATTATTTCTTCGCGCGGATGGATCAAGCGCTCCAGAACATGGATGATTCGGATGGCGACGGCGGTGAGGCCTACGCGAAAGCGTGTGAAATCCATCTCGCCGCGTGCAGCAAGGCAAAGCTCGATCCGGTTGCGCTCGCCCGGGAACTGTTCAGGCGCGAGACGGAGTCGGAATGGGACTTCTTTGGCGGCGCCAGCGAAACCTATGCCGGTGTGCTGGGAGATGCCGGGCTCACTGAATACCGCCGGCTTGCGAGCGCGGAATGGCGGCGTATCAGGCCAGCGCGACCGGGCGGACGGCAGTTTAATGACGAGCAGTCGAGCGCGCGATATCGGCTCGGTGCCATTCTCGAAAGCTTTGCCGAGCGGGATGGGGATGTCGATGCCAAAATCGCTGTCCGGATGAAAGACCTCTCCACAGCTTACGACTATCTTGGGATTGCAAAACTATGCCTCGATAACAAGCGCGCGGCGGAAGCAACGAAATGGGCCGAAGAAGGGCTGTGGCAGTTCGAAGATCGTCCCGACGAGCGCCTGGTTTTCTTTGCGGCCGATCTTTATCGTCGAAGCGGGCGCCAGACGGAGGCTGCCGGGCTGCTCTGGCGGACGTTCGAGCGCCTTCCGAGCATTGAGCTCTATCGGGCATTGAAGAAGAGTGCAGGACCCCAGAGGGCGGCAGTCGACACGGCACGCGACCGCGCGATTTCGTTGCTGCGGGACAAAGTTGGCCAACCGGATGCCAAAACACGATGGTCGACGCCAAAGGAGCTCCTGCTCAGGGTGTTGATGGCAGAAAAGCTGTTCGCCGAAGCTTGGCAGGTCGTGCGCAGTCACGGCTGCAGCGGGACACAGCTCCTGGCCTTGGCGGAGGCAACTGAGCGCAGCCATCCTGACGAAGCCTTGTCGGCCTACGGGCAGGAAGTCGAGCGTCTCGCGAACCTCGGCGGTCAGGGTAATTATGAGACAGCCAAGAAGCTGATCGAGCAGATGAAATCGATCCGAGAAAGACGTGGGCAACATGCGGACCATGACATTTTTCTTGTTGGTTTTTTGAGCCGCCATAAGGCCAAGCGGAATCTCATGAAGATCTTGTGTGCAGACGCAATTGACAGAGCACGGCAGCGTGCCGGTTGAGCGCGGTGTGGTGTTCCTGCAGCGGCACGGACAGGCCATGAAACTTGGATGGCAGCCACGCAAATGGTTGAAGAAGAAGGCTAAAGCCGGTTTTCGCAGCTTTCCGGTGGGAACCGTCGCGTTTTACGGGCCTGACGACCGGCGCGCCAGCAAGGTCGCCGTTGGCATCTTTTCAAAGTCGGATAGCGAGCCGGCCGCGCTGCGCCGCTGGATTTCCGAAAGCCACGATATTCGTGACGATGAGGCGATTCTTGCGCAAGTCGTGACGTTCCTCCGCGAACATCACGTGCATTCCGTATCGATGGTTGATCGCATTATTGGATGCCCACACGAGGAAGGCATTGATTACCCTAACGGCGAAGCATGCCCCCACTGCCCGTTCTGGAAGGGCCGCGACCGCTGGGCCGGCCCGTCGCGAACCTAGAAGCCGACGTTCTCAATCTCGCCAGTAGACATCTCGGAGCGAATGTCGAACGCCAGTTTCTTTCCCTCCGCCAGAAGAATCGCACGCGGCAGGTCACGCACTCGCTCAGTCGTCCAACCTAAGCTCCGCATCAGCTTCGCACGACGACGAGATACCGAGGAACTCCGGAGGTGCTGCGGCACCTGTAGATGATCGAACACTGCTTGCGTGGAAAATTCGTTCGGACCGCGCAACCGTTCCAGCGTTGTGCGCCATGGATCGCCGCGCCGGGCCGCCAATTCAGTGGCGCATGGATCGTACCCTCGCGTTTAAAGGCCGCCCCGAACTTCCCGTGAACTTCTTGATAACGAACAAGGAATGACGGCGATTGGTGACGGCGGGCGCCGGAGCGACTGGCCTGCGACAATTCAAGCACCGGGAGCTCCAGGCAGAAATCTTGAAGGCCGCCTGAAGCTCCCCATATTCTCCCGCTGCACGGGTTTGAGAGCCATTGGGGACTGCGATGAGCTACCTGCGGACCGCAATTTTGCTCGCGGGGCTGACGGCCCTGTTCATGGGGGTCGGCTACCTGATCGGCGGACCGACCGGCGCCTTGGTCGCCTTCCTGTTCGCCGCCGTGATGAATTTCTTTACCTACTGGAATGCCGACCGGATGGTGCTGTCGATGCACGGCGCCCAGGAGGTCGACGAGCATTCGGCGCCCGAACTGGTTCACATGGTGGCCGAGCTCGCCAATCGCGCCGGACTGCCCATGCCGCGCGTCTATCTCATGGACAATCCGCAGCCGAACGCCTTCGCGACCGGGCGAAATCCCGAGCATGCCGCGGTAGCCGCCACGACCGGCCTGCTGCACATGCTTTCGCGCGATGAACTGGCCGGCGTCATTGCCCATGAGCTCGCCCATATCAAGCATCGCGACACGCTCCTGATGACGATCACCGCCACAATCGCCGGCGCCATCTCGATGCTGGCGCAGTTCGGGATGTTCTTCGGCGGTGGCCATCGCGACAACAGTGGCAACAGCGGCCTGGGTGTGATCGGGACGCTGGCGATGGTCATACTGGCTCCGCTCGCCGCCATGCTCGTGCAGATGGCGATCAGCCGCACGCGCGAGTACGCCGCCGACAATATGGGCGCGCAGATCAGCGAAAATCCGCACGGGCTCGCTTCGGCGCTGGCGAAAATCGACGCTGCCGCCCATCAGATCGAGAATATTCCGGCCGAGCAAAATCCGGCGACCGCGCATCTGTTCATCATCAATCCGCTGTCCGGCGCGCGCATGGACAATCTGTTCTCGACGCATCCGGCGACCGGGAACCGGATTGCCGCCCTGGAAGCGCTTGCCGCCGAGATGGGCTCCGCCCGTTCCGCGCCTCGTCCCGGGTGGTCACCCTCGCCGGCGGGTCCCTGGGGCCGGCGTTCGCCCTGGGGCTGAAGCGGTGAATTGTTCAGGGCTCGCTTGATCTCTTGATCGTGCCTTTGCGCCGATGGCTGACGTGACTCTGCTCCGGAAAAGCGGCGGCTACACTTTAACCGCGCGATTGCTTCACTGGCTGATAGCCGTCCTGGTGCTGTTTCAAATTCCCGCCGGATTGCTGATCGCCAATTTCGAAATGGGCCCGCTTTACGGCCTGCACAAATCCGCAGGCGTTCTCATTCTGATCCTTGTGATCGTCCGCCTTGCCTGGCGATTGACACATCCGGTGCCTGCCTTGCCGCCGGATATTCCTCGGCTCCAGCGCCTTGCCGCCCGCGGCACTCACCGGGCCCTTTACGCCTTGTTGATTGCGCAGAGCCTGATCGGATGGATCGGAACGTCCGCTTATCCGGCGCCCGTGCCCTTCTTCGGCCTGTTTGAAATGCCGCAAATATGGTGGGAGGACCGTCAGCTTTCCAATCGGCTCCTGGCGGCGCATCTGTGGATCGGAATCCTCATGGCCGTTCTGCTGGTGGGTCATGTTGGGGCGGCGCTCCACCACCATTTCGTACGCGGGGACGAAATCCTCCTGCGCATGCTGCGCGGCTGAAGTCCGGCTC
>DASSRJ010000118.1:0-7351 GCA_035701845.1 Pseudolabrys sp.
TGCGCTCGCCTGGCTGCGCGCCAATCTGCTGTCCACGCCATTCAATATTGCGCTCACGGTGCTGATTGTTCTGCTGCTCGCATGGGCGATCCCCGAGCTCGTGAAATTTCTGCTGGTCGACGCGGTCTGGCGCGGGAGCGATCGTGACGCCTGCCTCTGGACCGTCCAGCATCGCGAAATCGGTGCCTGCTGGCCGTTCGTCTGGGAGCGATTGCCGTATTTTATCTACGGCTCTTACCCCATTCCGCAGCGCTGGCGTGTCGATGTGTTCTTCCTGATGCTCGCCGTCGGCGTGGTCTGGCTGTTGTGGCTGAAGGCGCCGCGTCGCGATCTTGGCGCCATCTATTTCTTCATCGTGCTGCCGGTCGGGTCTTACATCCTGCTGACGGGGTGGCCGGCGATCGGCCTTGAGCCTGTCGACACGGTGCTGTGGGGCGGCGTGCTGGTGACGATCGTGGTCGCTTCGGTCGGAATCGTGTTCTCGCTGCCGCTCGGGATCATTCTTGCGCTCGGCCGGCGGTCGCGCATGCCGGCGGTGCGGACGCTTTCGATCATTTTCATCGAATTTGTGCGCGGTGTGCCCCTGATCACCGTGCTGTTCATGGCCGGCGTCATGCTGCCGCTGTTCGTGCCCGAGCAGTATTCACCCGACAAGCTGGTGCGCGCGCTGGTCGGCATCGCGATCTTTGCATCCGCCTATATGGCGGAAGTCGTGCGCGCGGGTTTGCAGGCCATCCCGAGAGGCCAGTACGAGGGCGCCATGGCGGTCGGCCTCGGCTACGCGCAGATGATGCGGCTCGTCGTGCTGCCGCAGGCCTTGACGGTGACGATCCCCAACATCGTCAACACCTATATCGGCCTGTTCAAGGACACGACGCTGGTCTTCATCGTCGGCATCTTCGATCTCCTGCGCACGATCGAGGTGGCGCGCATCGATCCGAAATGGGCAACGCCGGTCACCAGCACGACCGGCTATGCCGTCGCCGCCATTTTTTATCTGGTCTTCTGCTACGGCATGTCGCGCTATGCTCGCGCGATGGAGGCCCGTCTTGCCAAAAGCGGCCGGCGGTGAGGGCCGATACATGACCGTGGACGACCATTCCGCATCGCTCCTCAAGCCGGGCAGGCTCAGGACGGACACGGCGGTCGAGCTCGTCGAGCTCAACAAGTGGTACGGCGATTTCCATGTGCTGCGCGACATCAATCTGAAGGTCCGTGGCGGCGAGCGGATCGTGATCTGCGGGCCGTCAGGCTCCGGCAAATCGACGATGATCCGCTGCATCAACCGGCTGGAAGAGCATCAGGGCGGGCAAGTCTTCGTCGACGGCGTCGAAGTGACCGCGGACCTGAAGAAAATCGACGAGGTCCGCCGCGAAGTCGGCATGGTGTTTCAGCATTTCAATCTGTTTCCGCATCTCACCGTGCTGGAGAACTGCACGCTGGCGCCGATCTGGGTGCGCAGGATGCCGAAGAAAGAGGCGGAGGAGGTGGCGCAGCATTATCTCAAGCGGGTGAAGATCCCCGAGCAGGCCAGCAAGTATCCGGGCCAGTTGTCCGGCGGCCAGCAGCAGCGGGTCGCCATTGCCCGCGCGCTGTGCATGAACCCGAAGATCATGCTGTTTGACGAGCCGACCTCCGCGCTCGATCCCGAAATGGTCAAGGAGGTGCTCGACACGATGGTGGCGTTGGCGCACGACGGAATGACGATGCTGGTCGTCACGCACGAAATGGGTTTTGCCCGTCAGGTCGCCAACCGGATTGTGTTCATGGATGAGGGGCAGATCGTCGAGGCGAATGTGCCCGACGAGTTCTTCGCGCATCCGCAGCACGAGCGCACCAAACTGTTTCTGGGTCAGATTTTGCGCTGACCGTAGTATTCGCTGCAAATTGAGACGTGGTCCGCACCTCCGGGAATCTGATCGGAGGGACCGTGACCGCAGCCATTATCTCTCAACGGCCTGCTTTCGGGGAGAGCGGAAGTGTGCCGGGGCATAAACTTCGCCGGCTCAGTCGAAAATGACCCGTAGCGGGCATCCCAAGCTATGTTCAGACTCGCCCAATATTGGAAAATTCACCGCACATTGAACCGAGCCGCCACCTCGCCCGACTAATAGGTGTAAGATACCAATGCTGAGAAAGGGAGAATTGCCATGCCACGCAAGCTCCGTTACTCGCTCACCACTTTTGCCGCAATCGCACTCGTCGCCGCCTTCGCAAGCAGCGCTGCGCAAGCGCAATTTAAAAATGCGACCGGCGCGGCAAAGGGGACCAACATTCGGCCCTGGACCACGACCCACGGCTCAAACCGATCTGTTGGTCGCAACGACGGTTACGTGCAGCAATCCACGAGCACGGTGAAGCCCGCAGGCCTTTATGGCGTTAGCGACCTGGCTCAGCGGTCGTACAAACCTAATCGCGCCAACGACCGACTCCGCAGCGAGCAGCAGCGACAAGTTCAGGGTGGTACGATGCTCGACAAGCCGACGTTTGGGCAAAAATTTATGATGTCACTGGACAAGAACAAGTCGGTTAATTCGGTGAAAGGGGCCAAACCCCAACGCGGTAATACCGAACGCGAACTTATGGACAAGATGGGCGTGGCGCATAGGAATTGAAAACGCTGGTCGGTAAAACAATCCAAACAGCCGCCGCCACGAAGGTCGTGCGCGCCTGCAAAACCGTAAGGCGATCTCTCTTTTTAACAAACATTATTTCGCGAATGTCCGCATGTGGCCCATCGCGTCATTTTGCGCTACTTGCAAAATTTGGCCGCTATGAGAACCGCGGCGAACAGCGCCTGGGCCGACGGATCATGAGCACAAGGTTTAATCCTTGGCGACCGGAAGGTCGGGGCGCGCGCCCCATTCGGACCACGACCCGTCATAGACGCGTCCCGGTTTTTTGCCGAGTGTTGCGAGACCAAGGGTGAGGATCGCGGCGGTTACGCCGGAGCCGCAGCTGGTGATCACCGGCCTGTCGGGGTCGACGCCGGCTTTCCTGAATGCCTGCGCAATGCGCTCGGGAGAGACGAGGCGGCCGTTCTCCACGATCTCGGTGAAGGGAAGGCTGAGCGCACCAGGCATATGCCCGGAGCGAAGCCCCGCGCGCGGCTCGGGCTCGCGTCCGGCAAAGCGCCCGGCCGAGCGCGCATCGACCACCTGCGCGCTTTCATCGTTGAGCGCCATCTGCACGTCGCTGAGCATCGCCACGGCGCCCGTGTTCATCTCGGCGTTGAATGTTTTTTTTGGCCGCTTGACGGTGCCGCCTTCGGTCCGCCGGCCTTCCGCCTTCCAGGCCGGCAGGCCGCCATCGAGAATATAGACGTTGCGCGCGCCGAAGATCCGGAAAGTCCACCAGACGCGCGGCGCCGAATAGAGCCCGGTGCCGTCATAAACGACGATCGTGTCTTTCTCCGAAATTCCGAGATCACCGGCGGCGGCGCCAAACTGATCGGGGCCTGGCAGCATGTGCGGCAGCTCGGTCGAATGGTCGGCGACGGCATTGATGTCGAAGAATACCGCGCCGGGAATATGGGCGGCAACGTACTCCGCCCGCGCGTCGCGGTTCTGCGTCGGCAGGTAGTAGGACGCATCGATGACGGCGATGTCCGGCTTGCCGAGCTCGCCGGCAAGCCATTCGGTGGACTTGAGCCAGCGGCTCGATGGCGTTGCTGTGTTCATCATTTCGGTCAGTCAACAATAATGCGAACAATTGCGCAATTGTTCCAAACGGACTGCAAGCGCAGCTTAGCCAATGTCCGCTTCGCTCCGAAATCGACCAAAGTGTTGCGTTGCCGTTAATTGACGCAAAGGGCCAATAGGCGACTTGCTGGCATTCATTCGATCAGCTCATCGGCGCGTGCAACGACGGATGGCGGCACGGTAATGCCTAGGGCCTTGGCGGTCTTGAGATTGACCGCCAAGGTGAATTTCGTCGGCGCTTGCACCGGCAGATTTGCGGGTTTCTCGCCTTTTAAGATGCGATCGACGTAGGAGGCCGCTTGGACAAACAGATCGGATGTGTCCGGTCCGTATGCAATCAATCCGCCGCCTGCCACCGCGGAGCGAACAGAGTGGACCACTGGCACACGATATCGAGCCGCCAGTTCGACGATCACATCGCGATATGCAGTAGTGGTCACGTCGCTCGGGAGCACAATCCCGCTATTCGATTCACGAGCGACTGCGGCAATGGCGTGTTCGATGCTTGCCGGGTCGCGCACGGGAAACGAGACTGCAGCTATGCCGGCGGACTTTGCAATCTTCTGGATGAGCGGCCAATAGAGCTTCGCGCTGCTGTTATTCGGGTTGAACAGCATCGCCACCCTTGCAACATCTGGCACCATCTCTTTAAGGAGTTCCACCAACTTGCCAGCTATTGAAACTTCGTAAAGCGTGAACCCCGTGAGATTGCCGCCAGGATGTGCGAGGCTTTTGACGATGCCGAGGCCAACCGGATCGTTAGTCGCAATAAATACAACTGGAATTTCACTGGTTCTCTGCCGCACCTCATTCAAAACACGAACGGAGTAAACCAGAATTACATCCGGCTTCGCGCTTACCAAACCGGCCGCACTGGCTCGAATGCGTTCGATGTCGCCGCCGCCCCATATCACTTCAATCTGGATGTCGCGACCGTCCGACCAACCAAGATCTTTGAGCTTCTGTTGGAACGCTGTGATCCATGACTGTCCCAGGGCATCATTGCCAATGCCAATCAACGCGGCCACTCGTTTCACGTGTTGTTGGGCATTTGCCACGATGGGCCAAGCCGCTGCTGAAGCGGCAAGATGCAGGATGAACTCGCGGCGCCGCATGTGCCCTCCAAACGGTATGCCTATAGTACCGGCGCACACCAACGTGGGGAAAGAGCAGTTACATGCCCGCTACGGGTCATTTTGGACCGAGCCGGTTCAGACCGCAAATCCTCGTGTGTCCGCTTCGTCCCGAAAGCAACCTTCATAACTCGACAGCTTGAACCGTCGAGATGGGGATCCAAAGCCGACATTTGCGGTGCACTAATTAGTGTCCGCTTTACCGCGCGAAGTTGCACATGTGGGCTTTTGAGCGCTTGCGATCTGGGACCTCCAGAGGCAAGATTTCCCTGAGAAAGATCGCTTACACTTTATGAACTTGCGTCAACTGAAATACTTCGTCGGGGTGGTCGAAGCGGGCAATATGACGCGTGCTGCGGACCAGCTGCACGTGGCCCAGACCGCACTTGGTATGCAGATTCGGCAACTGGAAGAGGATCTAGGCGTCGCTCTGCTCGTGCGCCATTCCCGTGGCGTGGAACCAACGAAAGCCGGCAGCGTTCTCCACGCACGCGCACTCGCTATCCTGAAGGAGATTGAAGAAGCTCGAAAGGACGTGCGGGCGTGCGAGCGGCAAGAGAGCGAGGCAATCCGTCTGGGGATCACACCCGCCCTGATGCTGGTATGCGGCACCGAGATCGCCATGACGGTACGCGAGCAGCTCCCCAATGTGTTCCTCAGTATTGTGGAAGCGATGAGCCACGTGTTGACGGAGACGCTCGCGCGCGGAGACGCAGACTTCATCCTTTGTTATGACGTTCCTGACCTACCGCAATTCTCCCGCACGGCCCTGCTGCAGGACGATCTGGTGCTTATCACACCGCCGCGCGCCGGCAGCGGAACGCCTATCCCATTCGTCGAGGCATTGGAAGAAAGCATCGCCATGCCCGAGGAGGGCGATTCCGTTCGCACCGTCGTTGCTCGTACGGCGAGGGACCTCGGCCTCGAATTGAAGGTTGCCTATGAAGTACGGTCGATTTCAGCAATGAAAAGCCTCGTGATGCGCGGGGCCGCCTCTGCCATCTTGCCCTACTTTGCAGCGCTCGATGAAGTACGCGCTGGAAAGCTCGACGCCAGACCCATCACTATGCCTGCACTCAAGCGAACGCTGTTTCTCGCGTCATCAAAGCAGCACGGCCCGTTTAAAAATGAGGCGGGGCTCACCGGAGCCGTACGGTCATCACTAACCGGCCTGCTCGACGCGCTTGGCCCTCTCGCTCAGCCGCTCTGGGTTCGCACCGCCTAGGGCTTGCGCGCGGAAATTCCGCGGGCAGCCCTCGCGCGATCATATTGGACGTGCAGCTCGCGCGTCGCTCAATATCACCCACATCCGGTCGCTCCTTTAGTGCCGTTCCGCTCGCAGGAGTGGCGAGGGAGATGCCTTAATCGAAAGGAAAAATGCAATGAAGCTTGCGCATTTCGCCGGCTTATTCGCCGCGGCACTTGCCATTTCATTTGCCCATGTAGGTATCGCCTCCGCAGAGGGCGCCAGCATCGAGCAGGCAACGCTGATGGAGCCTGAAGCGAAGACCAACGAGGTCAGCACAGAACAACTGCGGCACATCCTCGCAGATGGAAGCGCCATCGTTATCGATGCGCGCTCGCGCGCCGAGTTCGATGCGGGTCATATTCCGGGCGCTCGCGTCCTCGACACGCCGCCCGACGATCAGATCACCGCCGTGGAGCGGCTCGCGAACGGGAACAAAGGCGCCGCCCTGGTGGTCTACTGCAACGGCCCATATTGCCAAGCCAGCCGCCGGCTGGCGAAACGATTAGTCGCGGCAGGCTTTACTAACGTGCGGCGATATCAGCTTGGCATGCCAGTGTGGCGGGCTCTCGGCGGTCCAACCGTAATTGAGCTCAACGGAATTCTTCGCATCTTCAAAGCTGATCAAACCGCCGTGTTCATCGATGCGCGGCCCGCAGAGGAGTTCGGAAAAGGAAGCTTGCCGGGCGCCCGCAACCTGACCGTCCAATCCCTCGATGGCACGCTCAAGCAAATGATGTCCGGCAAGCTGACAAATCCGCCGTTGCCGCTTGATGATTTCAATCGCCGGATTGTGCTGTTCGGGCGCGATGGCGCACAGGTGCTCGGGCTGGCCAAGGCCATGAGCACGCGGCCCTGGTATAACGTGACGTACTTTCCAGGATCGTACGAGGCTCTCGCAGCCACCTTGCTGAAGAGATAGACCGCGGAGCTGTCCGCCTTGGGTCGTTTTCGACCGAGCCGGTTCGGACCGCAAATCCTCGTGTGTCCGCTTCGCCGAAAGCGACCTTCATAACTCGACAGCTTGAACCGTCGAGATGGACACAGTTCGCTGCAGCATTATTGAGACGACGCACCTATACCAACGCGAGCCGGACACGCCGGTTCTGCTTGCCCTTCTTCTCGATCTGCGTGACGCGGACCGCGCCGATTTCACCGGTCGCCCTGACATGCGTGCCGCCGCAAGGCTGCAGATCGAGCCCGGCAATTTCGATGAGGCGTACGCGCCCGGTGCCCATTGGCGGCTTCACCGACATTGTCTTGACGAGGCC
>DASSRJ010000119.1:0-7948 GCA_035701845.1 Pseudolabrys sp.
GCTCGCGGGCACACGGCGCGACGCCGGCGTCAGCATTGCGGAAGTCAATCTCAAGCTGATCTGGGACGTCGTTTCAAGGATCAAGGTTGGCGAGCGCGGCCAGGCCTATGTGGTGGACCGCCGCGGACGCCTGATCGCCCACCCGGACATCAGCCTGGTTCTACGCAACACCGACATGACCCGCCTCGCGCAAGTCCAGGCGGCGCTGCGCGGCACAGCCACATCGGAGGACGAGATTCCGACCGCAACAGACTTGCAGGGCCGGACTGTTCTGAGCGCCTTTGCACCGGTTGCACCGCTTGGCTGGACCGTGTTTGTGGAGCTGCCGGTAGGCGAGGCCTATCAGCCATTGATGGCATCGATCCAGCGCTCTGCTCTGGTTCTGTTTGCCGCGCTCTGTCTTGCTGCCGTGGCCGGAATCTTCCTCGCGCGCAGGATGGTTGTGCCGATCCAGGCCTTGCGTACCGGAGCGGCTCGAATCGGAAGCGGCGATCTCTCGCAACGGATTGTGGTGAAAACCGGCGATGAGCTCGAAGCGCTCGCCGACCAGTTCAATGACATGGCCGGCCGGCTGCAGGAATCCTACACGGGACTGGAAAACAAGGTCGAGCAGCGCACGCAGGAGCTTGCGCAATCGGTCAAGGAGCTGCGCGCGCTCGGCGAGGTCACTCAAGCGGTCAATTCGACGGTCGATCTTGAAACAGTGTTGTCGACGATCGTTGCCAAGGCGGCCGAGCTTTCGAATACCGATGCCGGAGCGATTTACGTTTTCGATGAGGTGACCGAGGAATTCCGGCTGCGCGCAACTTACGGACTGGAGGCTGGCGCAGTCGCGGAAATACGGGATCGTCACATTCGCCTGGGCGAGACCGCGATCGGCGAGGCCGCGCTCCAGCGCAAGCCGATCCAAATTCCGGACCTTCAGAGCAATCCCTCAAGTGCGCTCGACATCATCATCCGCGCAGGCTTTCGCGCAATTCTTACCGTGCCGCTTCTGAGCAACGACCAAATCGTCGGAGCGCTCGTTGTGCGCCGCAGGCTGCCCGGGGAATTTCCGAAAAGCACCGTCGAGCTGCTGAAGACCTTTGCAGCTCAATCCGTCCTGGCGATACAAAATGCCAGGCTGTTCGAAAGTGTTGGCGCGCGGACGCGCGAACTTGCGAAATCGCTGGACGACTTGCGTACCGCGCAGGATCGCCTGGTTCAGACGGAAAAGCTGGCCTCGCTCGGTCAGTTGACCGCGGGCATAGCGCACGAGATCAAAAACCCGCTCAATTTCGTCAACAACTTCTCGGCTGTCTCGTCCGAACTTGTGGGTGAACTGCGCGGGGCGCTGAAGGGCGTCGATCTCGACAGCAAGTTACGAACGGAAATCGATGAGATTGCCGACATGCTGCAGGGCAATCTCGAGAAGGTCGTGCAACACGGCAAGCGCGCTGACTCCATCGTCAAGAACATGCTGCTGCACTCGCGTCAAGGCTCGGGCGAGCATCGATTCGTGGACGTTAACTCGGTCGTCGAGGAAAGTCTTAACCTCGCCTATCACGGGGCGCGGGCGGAGAAGCAAGGCTTTAACATAACGCTCCAGAAATCGTTCGATCCAGGCGCGGGTGAGGTCGACCTGTTTCCGCAGGAGATCACGCGCGTGTTGCTCAATCTTATTATGAACGGCTTTTATGCGGCGACCAAGCGCAAGGCTGAAGCAAACGGTGCCGACTATGAACCTACGCTTGCGGCCGCAACGAAGAGCCTTGGCGACAGCGTCGAAATCAGGATCCGGGACAACGGCACCGGGATTCCGCCCGAAGTGAAGGAGAAGATGTTCAATCCGTTCTTCACGACCAAGCCAGCCGGTGAGGGGACAGGACTTGGTTTGTCCATCAGCCATGACATCATCGTCAAACAGCACGGTGGATCCATTGAGGTCGATACCGAACCAGGCCAATACACCGAATTTCGCATCGTTCTGCCCCGTAAAGCTGCAGTCCTTGCGAATGCGGGCGCGTCCGTGTGAACTTCCTCATCAACAGACAGGTTGAATTGGCCGCATGACTGCACGAATTCTCGTCGTCGACGATGAACCGGACATGGAAGCCCTGCTTGTGCAGAAGTTTCGCCGCAAGATCGGCGAAGGCTCGGTAGAGCTGTTGTTCGCGCGTGATGGCGTCGAAGCGCTGGACTTGCTCGCGTCCAGCGGCGCATTGGATATGGTGATCACCGACATCAATATGCCGCGCATGGATGGGTTGACTCTCCTGCAGAAGCTCCAGGAGACGAACGAACGGCTGTCGACCGTTATTGTGTCGGCCTATGGGGACATGGCGAATATCCGTACCGCGATGAACCGCGGCGCGTTTGATTTCCTGACCAAGCCGATCGACTTTTCCGACCTTGAGGTGACCATCGCAAAGACGATCAGGCACGTCGAAGAGTTGCGCGATGCAAGGCGGCGCCAGGCCACGGCCGAACGGGCCTACGCTTCGCTCTCAAGATATTTTTCGCCGAATCTTGCCCTAAGACTCGCAGGCGACAGCGATACGATAGACCTTGCCGGGCAGCGCCGCGAAATTGCGTCGCTCTTCACCGATATTGCCGGGTTTACTGCTCTGGTGGAGACGCTCGAGCCGAGTGTGCTCGGGCCGCTTCTCAATGAATACCTCACGGGCATGACCGATATCGTGTTTTCACACGACGGTACGGTCGCGAAGATCGTCGGCGATGCCCTCCATGTGCTCTTTGGTGCGCCGGGCGAGCAGGCCGACCATAGCGCGCGCGCTGTTGCCTGTGCGCTGGACCTCGACGAATATGCCGACTCATTCCAGCAACATTGCCGTAAAAAAGAAATCGCGCTCGGCATCACCCGGATCGGCGTCCATGCCGGACCGGCGATTGTCGGGAATTTTGGTGGTGGACGATTTTTCGATTATACGGCCTATGGCGATACGGTGAATGTCGCCGCGCGTCTGGAGGCTGCGAACAAGTACTTTGGCAGCCATGTTTGTGTCAGTTCGATTCTGGCGGAGAAAGTGAACGACTTCTGCGGGCGGCCAATCGGCGATCTCCTGTTGCGGGGCAAAACCGAAACGATGCGTGCATTCGAGCCCTTGCGGCGCGAGAAATTCGAGAGCGCCGCTACGAAAAGCTACCTGGAAGCATTTGCCCGGCTCCAATCGGACGACGCCGCCGCGATGGCAGCGTTCGCGGCGCATGTTGGAAGCTATCCGGACGACCGGCTTGCCAGCTTTCACCTCAAGCGCCTCCTGAATGGAGAAAAGGGCACGCGGATTGCCCTGCAATAACGCGGCCTAGGTCGCCGGCGATGCGGCTTTTCTTTCCGACGAAATTGGAGAAGAGTGCGTCGCGTCTAGATTGGACTCCGCCGAAATGAATCTCCTCGTTCTTGCCGGTGACGGTATTGGACCCGAAATTACCGCCGCCACTTTATCGGTATTGCGCGCCGCCTCCGACCGCTTTGCGCTCGGACTTCGGATCGAAGAGGCGCCCATTGGTCATGCCGGCCTGCGTGCGCTTGGAAGCACCATCCATGGCGACATCGTCGCAAAGGCGCGCAAGGCCGACGGCGTTGTGCTTGGCCCGACATCGACCTTTGAGTTCAAGGACCCGGCGCGCGGCGAGATCAACCCGTCGATGACACTCCGAAAGAGTCTCGATTTGTTCGCCAATATCCGCCCGGCGCGAACCTATCCCGGATTTCATTTGCGCTGTGGGGAGTTCGATCTCATCGTCGCGCGGGAAAATACCGAAGGATTTTACGCCGACCGCAACATGGAGGCAGGGAGCGGGGAGGTCCTGGTCACCAAAGATGTCGCCATTTCGTTACGGCGGATTACCCGCGCCTGCAGCGAGCGTATTGCCCGCGCAGGCTTTGAACTGGCGATGACCCGGCGGAAACGCGTAACAATCGTGCACAAGGCCAACGTCCTGAAAGTCACCGACGGATTGTTCATTGAAGCGTGCCGGGATATTGCCAGGGAGTTTCCGGCCGTCACGGTCGATGACGTGATCGTCGATGCCATGATGGCGCACGTGGTGCGCAATCCGCAGCGCTTTGACGTGATCGTCACGTCCAACATGTACGGCGACATTCTGTCCGACCTGACGGCTGAATTGTCGGGCAGTCTCGGGATGGCTGCTTCCCTCAACGCCGGCACGAACCACGGAATGGCGCAGGCTGCGCACGGCTCGGCGCCGGATATTGCGGGCAGGAACGTCGCCAATCCACTTTCGCTGATTGTGTCTGCCGCGATGCTGCTCGCCTGGCATGGCCGCCGCAGCAAGGCGAACTCGTTCGAAGTCGCGGCCGGTGCCATAGAGAAGGCTGTCGAGGTGGCGATTGCGGCCAAGGAATCGACCACCGACGTCGGCGGAAAACTGGGCACGCGTGAAACCGGCGATGCAGTCGCCGCGCGGTTGCGGGCGTGACCGCCGGAATGCGGTGCGACAGCCATGTGCATATCATCGGTCCGGCGGATCGTTACCCGCAGGTTGCCGAGCGAACCTATCTCGCCGACGTCGCCACCCTGAAGCAGCTCGAGCGGGTGTCGGCTTCGCGCGCGATCAGGCGATTTGTCATTGTGCAGCCGAGCTTTTACGGCACCGACAACAGCATGTTGCTTGAGAGTCTTGACGCCTTGGCCGGGAGAGGGCGGGGCGTTGCGGTTATCAACCCCAAAACGACTTCGGCGAGAACTTTGTCCGGCATGGCCTCGCAGGGCGTGCGTGGCTTGCGTCTCAATCTCTACAGTCCGCTTCGCGAAAAGGCACCGCTCGCTGCCTGCTTTGAAGCGGTCGAAGGCCACGCGCACGATCTGAACTGGCACATCGAAGTCATCGCGCCGATCAAGCTGCTATCAGAAAATGTATCGCTATTGCGGAACTCGCGTGTGCCTGTGGTCATCGATCACTATGGACTCCATACGGGCACCAGACCGGATCAGCCCGAAGGCATCGCGCTGCTTGAGCTGCTCGCCCAGCGTCACGTGTGGATCAAGCTGTCGGCGCCATATCGTGTGAGCGCGAACCCGCTCGCAACCGGAGCCGATCCGGCCTGGGTCGAAGCCATCCTGAACGTCGCGCCTGATCGTTGCGTGTGGGGCAGTGACTGGCCGCACACGCCGCCGCGCGAGCAGCACGAGGGTGGCGGCGTCGTTTCTCTCTACCGCTGCCTTCGATATGAAAATCTGATTGATAAATTTATTGAGACAATTACTTCGGAAGAGCTGGCCGAACGCATTTTTTCGCACAATCCGGCGCGGCTTTATGGGTTTTGATGATCCCGCGCACGGCGCGTGAGGCAAACACGTTATGGTTGCGGTTTAACCAGCGCGGCGGGTTCTACATAAATTTCGCGTAAAAATAGTGATTCCGCCGGTGGCTTATCATCTACAGGTAGTATTGTAGAGGAGCCGTCGCGAAGCCTTCGGGAGGATGGAAAAGGCGCGCGCGGCTCAGGGGGGAGTCGACCATTGCATCGTGGTCGGTGGGACTTTTTGCTCGATCTCGAGTCGGGCGGGCATGTCATGCCTTGTCGCCTTTTCTTGCGCGAGGCTGCGGCGGCGTTTTTTTTCGTTACAGCTGATGGACCGCACACTCCGCGCCAGGCGGAGTGGCTGCGGCCGGTGCGGCGATGACTCGCGCGTTCAATCCGGCCGGCGCGCGAATACACGCGATTGCCAATCAGGCCGATGCCGCGTCTCTGACCGTTCCAGACCCACAACTGCTGTTTTCGGCAGAATTTAAGCGATCGGGATCAGACCTTACCCTGATTGGGCCCGATGGGCGCAAATTTATTGTTTTCGACTATTTTCGGTTCGAGAAGCGACCTGATTTGGTCTCAAGTGACGGCGCCGCACTTTCTGCGAAGGTCATCGAGGGGCTTGCCCAGGCGAACACGCCGAACCAGTACGCGCAGGCGACGGCACCTGCTCCATCCGCTCAGATTATCGGAAAAGTGGAAAAGCTCAGCGGTTCGGTGATGGCGGTGCGCAATGGTGTCGCCGTCACACTCAACATCGGCGATGCCCTGAACAAAACCGACATTATTCAAACCGGCGGCGACTCAACGTGCGGAATCAGTCTGCTCGATGGAACGGCTCTCAATCTTTCCGCAAACACGCGGATGGCGCTCAATGAATTCATTTTTGACGTCAACACAAGCACGGGAAATGCAAGTCACCTAACTCTGCTTCAGGGCGCCTTTGCGTTCGTCTCCGGCCTGGTTGCAAAAACCGGCGGGTTGAACATTGAAACTCCGGTTGCGAACATCGGCATCCGCGGGACGGTCGGCGGTGCGTCGTGCTTTGAAATCAGTGCCCAGGCGCGAGATCGCTGCGAATATTATGCAGCCCCGGAAATCACAGGACCAAATATCGGTCAGCCCAGCGCATTCACGCTTTCGACCGGGGGCAGATATGCCAACGGTCAGTATATCGGCGGGTCACCGATTGGAACGGTCACGGTCGGAGCGAACGCCCAGGTCACGGCAACTGGCGTAAACACGCCTCCGCAAATTGCATTTGTCGCAGCCGCCGTCGCAGACCCCGGGCTGACGTCGCTGACGCAGCAGCTGATCCAGTCCTTTCCGACATTCACCCCGGGGCCGCAAGGTCCGCAAGGCCCCCAGGCGCCCCAGGGGCCGCAAGCGCCTCAGGGTCCGCAGGGTCCGCAGGGTCCGCAAGGTCCGCAAGGTCCGCTGAGTCCAAATCCACAATCGGGTCCCAACTCCGGCAGCTCGACGCCCCCGCCGGACAATATCAATCCAAATGATAATCACCCGCCGCTGACGACCATCCAGCCGCCAACGCAGACGCTGGTTACACCCGTCATTTTTACACCGCCCGCTGATACGATTCCCACGACGAGCTCGGGGGGTGGTGTGACCGCCGACGCCTTGATCGTGCAGTCATCAACTTTGGCGGCGGCGCCGCCGCCAAGCGGAACGACAAACACAACGATAAGCACGACGATCGGCACGGACACGGGCCCGATTTCGAGTGGCGGCGTTACGAAAGACAGCACGCCCACGCTGTCAGGCTCGGTAGGGGCGAACATAGTTTCGGTAGAAGTGAAGGACGGATCGACCACTCTCGGCTCAGCAACGATTGACGGTTCCGGATCCTGGAACTTCACGCCCAACAGTTCTCTCACTGATGGCGCGCACAGTTTCACGGCTGTGGCAACTGACACGGGCGGCAACACCGTCACCGCCGGTCCGGTCACCGCTGTCATCGACACCGCCCCGCCTGCGGCGCCGGTCATCACGACGACGGCTCCTGCACAGAATGGGACACCCACTATCGATATTTCCGGCACCGCCGAGCCCGGCAGCACCATTACGTTGCACAACGGCGGCAATGACATTGGAACGGCGACAGCGGACGGGTCAGGTAACTGGCATGTCGCCGGCATCGCCCTGACCGTTGGTTCGGACTACGCGTTTACGGCGACGGCGGCGGACGAGGCCGGTAATTCCAGCGGCCCGTCAAATGCACTCGCTTTCCATGAAAACAATCCGCCAATAACGAGCCCTGTGACGCTGGCTGCGATTGCGGAGGACAGCGGCCCACGCACGATCACGCAAATTGAGCTGCTGGCGAATGCGAATGATGTGGACGGGCCGTCGCTGACGGCCATCAACCTGCAGATTGCGTCCGGCAGCGGCACGCTTGACGACAATGGCAACGGCACCTGGACCTATCACCCGGCGCTCAACGATAGCAGCGGGGTGACGTTCAGCTACAGTGTGACGGACGGGATTGCGGCGGTTGCCGCCACAGCGAGCCTCGACATCACCCCGGTGAACGATGCGCCGGTGGTGGCGCAAGCGATAACGGACCAGAACGCGACGCAGGGAAACCTGTTCGCTTTCCAGTTTGCGGCGAACACGTTCAGCGACGTCGATGGCGACCCGCTGATCTACTCGGCGACG
>DASSRJ010000120.1:0-12717 GCA_035701845.1 Pseudolabrys sp.
GGATTTGTCCCTAGTACGAGAGGACCGGGATGAACGCACCTCTGGTGGAGCAGTTGTCGCGCCAGCGGCAGTGCTGCGTAGCTATGTGCGGACGGGATAATCGCTGAAGGCATCTAAGCGAGAAACCCACCTCGAAACGAGTTCTCCCTTGAGAGCCGTGGTAGACCACCACGTTGATAGGCCGGGTGTGTAAGCGCGGCAACGCGTTGAGCTTACCGGTACTAATAGCTCGATTGTCTTGATTGCTCTCATTTCCAATGCCCATTCCAGGCGTCAGTGATCAGGCGTCAGGAATCAGGAAGAGTCCCTTCCTGACGCCTGACTCCCGACGCCTGCCCTGCGAATGGCTGATTAGGAAACCAGTTTGCTTCCAGTGGTCGAAATCATCGTCCTGAATCCTGATCCCTGATTCCTGACGCCTGATTTCTGATCCCTGAATCGTCTTTGGCCGGCCTGGTGGTATTTGCGGAGAGACTGAACCCGAACCCATCCCGAACTCGGCCGTTAAACTTTCCTGCGCCGATGGTACTAAGCCTCAAGGCTTGGAAGAGTAGGTCGCTGCCAGGCCTGCCAAGGACGATTGAGCACGATTGCTTCTCCTCGACACGATGAACGATTCAGAACGGCCGCCATTTTTGTCGGCCGTTTTTTATTGCCGTTTTTGTTCTTATTGCCGCGCGGACCACAGTGCCGAAATGCGCTGCCTGAATGCTTTCGGCTTCTCGGCAAAAAGGCGCCCGGCGACACGTTGCGCGGTTTTCAGATGCGCCCCGCGGCGCGCCGCGATCAGCGGTGCCAGGCGCGATCGCCAGGGCGCGAGCATCTGGTGTGGCATCGTCAATTCGGCGAGCACCGCGAGGTCCTGACAGCAACCCAGCCGGTTGCGCAGGCGCTGCGCTTCCTCCGCCCAGACCTTTCCGAGCCGCGGCCAGAGCGGCTCGACCAGATCCATCTGATGACGATGCTCGACCACGCGCCGGCGCAAATCGTGCAGGTGTTCTGCCTCGGCATCGGACCAGCTGTCGGGGAGCAACTGTCGCGCGCGCCGGTAAGTCGCGGTCAATCCGTCGGTGACGGTGTCGAAATCGATCGCCTTGAGCGGCCAGCGTTCGAGCGAGAGCGTCGCGTAATCGAAGTAGCGCGTCAGGCGATTACGCATGGTTTTGGTAAAGGCCTTTGCTTCGGCGGCGTCCCGCATCCCGGTCAGACGCGTGCGGATGGTTTCGATCGACGTCGGAGAGAAGGGCAGGCCGGCCTTGCGCAGGTCCGACAGCGCATCGAGGGCCGATTGAGCGTCGCGCGCGCCGGCGATGCCGCGCATCAGCTCGCGCGCCTCGCTGCGCAGCTGATCCGCTTGTTCGCCGAGCGGCCGGCCGAGCAGGCGAAGCAATGCGCGCCAGCGCTTGAGCGCTTTTCGAACTTCGTGCACCGCTTCGGGGGCGGAAAGCTTGGGATCGGTTAATGCCCGACGGCCATCGGCAATTATCGAATGTGCGGCGGCTGCAAGGCCGTCGCCGAAGCTGCTGCCGCCTCGCTTGGCCGCCCCCTTCATTACGGTTTTTTGCCGCGGTTTCATGACAGCTTTGTGAAATGAGCCGTTTTTGGCCCTTCCAATGCGCATCTGCGGTTGCTACATAGCGCCCGACACGCGCGGGCCTTGCCCCGCGCTTCGCATTTTGACGCGGGGTGGAGCAGCCCGGTAGCTCGTCAGGCTCATAACCGTCGAGAGGCCCGGCGAGCGCAGCGAGACGAAAGGCCGAACGACGCCCCCGCGCAGGCGGGGGCCCAGAGATGCAAGGTTTAACGCGGGGTGGAGCAGCCCGGTAGCTCGTCAGGCTCATAACCTGAAGGTCGTAGGTTCAAATCCTACCCCCGCAACCAAATTCAAAAAAATGCCCTTACGCGACGCCCCGGACACAATCCGGGGCGTTCGGTTCCAAATGGCACCGTGCGCGGTAGCGACGTTGAATTTCCTCTGCACGCCTCACTCCGTTTATTGAACGCCCGTTTAAGGATTTCCGGAGATTGCGAAGGACGCGAGGTGCTGCGGCTAAGAGCCTTTTGGCCCGCCAACAACGACCGGTAATCCCGCTGCGCGCCACTCAGGAAGTCCATCTTCCAGGCGGCGAGCCTTGAATCCCCGGGCACGCAAGGTCGCAACCGCTTCGTAGGACAGTACGCAATAGGGTCCACGACAATACGCAACGATCTCCAGCGAGGGATCGAGCTCCGAAAGCCGCGCCTTGAGCGCACGCAACGGAATGTTCATTGCTCCGGGCAAATGTCCCAGTGCAAATTCGTCCTCAGGACGCACATCGAGAACGGCCACCGATTTCCTGCGCAACCGCCTCAATAGTTCCTTGCGCGAGACCGGCTCGAGGTCATCGCGACTTTGAAAATAACCACGCACGACGTTGGCAACTTCAGCGAGATTGCGCTCGGCGATTCCGCGCAACGCTGCAAGCAGGTCAAAGACAGCTTCGTCGGCGGGCCGATAAAAAATAAATTTGCCCTCGCGCCTGGTCGTGACCAGGCCGGCGCGACGCAACTGCTGAAGATGTTGCGAGGCGTTCGCGATCGAAAGGCCGGTCTTTTGCGCGAGAACCTCGACGGTACGCTCGCCTTGCGCCATTTGTTCCAGAAGCTCCAGGCGGTGGGCGTGCCCGAGCGTTTTCGCGACGACGGCGAACTGAGCGAACAGTGCCTGCTTCGGGCCTTGACTTGACATTGCGCCTGCTTGGTCAGATCATCATTCAAGTGAATAATTGAATAACTGTGCGGCCCCGTCAAGGCTGCTCGCGCTGTCCCTGGGGACAGGAGAATCCGCATGATCTTGCGCCAGTATCTGCACTCGGATCCCGTCGGGGCCTCCTATCTGTTGGGATGCGCCGGACATGCCGCCGCGGCCGTCGTCGATCCGGTCGGCGACATCACGCCCTATCGCAGCACCGCGGCCGAAACGGGCATGCGCATCCGCTACGTCATCGATACCCATCTGCATGCCGATCACATTTCGTCCGGCCGTCAGCTGTCGGCGGCGACGGGTGCAGCGTATGTGTTGTTCAAGGATGCCAAAGTATCGTTTCCGTTTCACGGTGCCCGGGACGGCGAAGTTCTGGAGCTTGGCAACGTGACGATAAAAGTTTTGCACACGCCGGGCCACACTCCTGAACATATTTCAATGCTGATCACGGACCGCACCCGCTCTGACGAGCCGTGGTTCGTGCTGACCGGGCATACACTCATGGTTGGCGATCTCGGCCGAACCGAGCTCGCGAGCAACGCGGAGGAAGGCGCTCGCGCCTTGTTCGGCAGCGTACAGCGCCTTAAGGCTTTGCCGGACTATCTGGAGGTGCTGCCCGGAGCCTATTCAGGTTCGGTCTGCGGCCGCAGCTTGAGCGGAAAACCAGCCTCAACCATCGGTTTCGAAAAGCGATACAATAAGGCTTTCGGGATTGCCGATGAGCGCGAATTCGTTCGCGCGATGACCGCCGACGTGCCTCCGCCCCCGCCGCAGGCCGCGCAATTGCGCGCAATAAATTCCGGGATGGCGGCAGCAGGATGAGCGCGGCAGACCTCGGTCCATCCGACCGCACCGATAGAAGCACCGTCACGCTCGGGCTATGGGCAAACTGGCCGCAATTCGCGCTGCTTGTACTTATCAACGCATTTGTCGGCGGCATGGTGGGGGTCGAGCGCACGGTGGTGCCGCTCATTGGCGCCGAAGAATTTCATCTCGTGTCGACGACGCTGGTCGTCTCTTTCATTGCCAGCTTTGGCGTCGTCAAGGCATGTGCCAATCTCGTCTCCGGGCATTTGGCCGATATCTGGGGCCGCAAGCGCGTGCTGGTCCTCGGTTGGCTGGTCGGCCTGCCGGTCCCTTTCATGATCATGTGGGCACCGAGTTGGGCATGGGTCATTGCCGCGAATGCTTTGCTCGGCGTGAACCAGGGCCTCGCCTGGTCAATGACGGTTATCATGAAGGTTGACCTGGTCGGGCCAAAGTCGCGTGGCCTGGCAGTCGGGCTCAATGAATTCGCGGGATATCTGGCTGTTGGCGTGACCGCCTTCCTCACCGGCTATATCGCGGCACAGTACGGGCTCCGTCCCGCGCCAATTTATCTTGGCGTGGCTTACGCCGTTTTGGGCCTGGCACTGTCGGTTTTCCTTGTGCGCGACACGCGCGCTC
The DNA here is from genome assembly GCA_035701845.1 of Pseudolabrys sp. Taxonomy (GTDB): domain Bacteria; phylum Pseudomonadota; class Alphaproteobacteria; order Rhizobiales; family Xanthobacteraceae; genus Pseudolabrys. The sequence goes on from DASSRJ010000120.1 coordinate 4,190, forward strand.
ACGTCCGCCTGGAAATCAGCGAGAGCCGGCGCCCTCCGCCGGCCGCGGTCGGGTTTTGGGAGATCTTCACGCTCACCTCATTCCGTGACCGCAATCTTTTTGCGGCATCCCAGGCGGGTCTTGTCAACAATCTCAATGACGGCATGAGTTGGGGGATCTTTCCGCTGTTCTTTGCCGCGTTCGGACTAGGCGTTGAGCGAATCGGCATCCTCAAGGCGGCGTACCCCGCGACGTGGGGCATTCTTCAGGTCGCGACCGGTCCCTTAAGCGATCGTTGGGGCCGCAAGGGACTGATCGTCGGCGGCATGTGGGTACAGGCGGCCGGCCTTTTCATCACTGCCCTCACGCGCGAATTCCACCATTGGCTGATTGGAAGCCTGCTGCTCGGACTTGGCACCGCGATGGTTTACCCCAGCCTGATCGCAGCCGTTTCCGATGCCTCGCATCCGACATGGCGGGCGCGTTCGCTGAGCGTCTATCGATTCTGGCGCGACCTGGGTTACGCGATCGGCGCCCTCTCGGCCGGCGTCATTGCCGACCTTTTCGGAATGGCGTGGGCCATCGGGGTTGTTGCAGCTCTCACCTTTGTTTCCGGCGTCGTCGTCGCCCTGCTCATGCGTGAGCAGGCGCCGTCAGGACCCGTGCAAGACGCAGCGCGGCAACCGTGGCCACGCGGGGCTCAAAGACCATGACCACGCAACGCATTTACCTCGATTACAACGCAAGCACGCCGGTCGATCCGGCGGTCGCCGATGCCATGAAACCGTTTCTGGATGACGCTTATGGAAATCCCTCGTCCCTGCATTGGGCGGCAAGCGCGGCAAAAGCTGCGATTGCAACGGCGCGCACCCAGGTCGCTGCTCTGCTGAACTGCCGGAGCGACGAGATCGTGTTCACAAGCGGCGGCAGCGAGGCGAACAACCTGGCGCTCAAAGGTGCTTTTTTTGCACTTCGCGACAAGGGGGATCATGTCATCACCACGCAGACCGAACATCCTGCGGTCATCGAACCTTGCCGTTTCCTTGAACGCCTTGGCGCGAGCGTGACCTACTTGCCTGTTGACGCCACTGGCCAGATCGACGCGGAGGAGCTTCGTTCGGCAATCACGCCGCGCACGATCCTTATCAGCATCATGCATGCGAACAATGAGGTCGGAACAATCCAGCCTGTTGCGGATTGTGCCGAGATTGCCAGAAAGAAGGGCGTCCTTTTTCACACCGACGCCGCCCAATCGGTCGGCAAGATCGGTACCAATGTCGAGGACCTCGGCGTCGACCTTCTCTCGATTGCCGGCCACAAGGTCTACGCGCCTAAAGGCGTCGGCGTCCTGTTCGTACGGCGCGGTGTCCACCTGGAACCTGTGATTCACGGCGCCGGTCATGAAGCTGGCCGGCGCGCCGGCACGGAGAGCGCGCTCATGGCGGCCGCGCTCGGAAAAGCTTGCGAGCTTGCACGCGATCTCTCTTCAATGAAGCAGGTGAGTGAGCTGCGCGACCACTTTTGGTTCGAATTGAAAGGGCATTTCGGTCAGGCCGTGCGCCTGAATGGACATCTTTTTGACCGTCTGCCGAATACGCTCAATGTGTCTTTCGTAAATCGCGTCGGAGGCGAGATATTGGGACGGCTGGACGGCGTCGCGGCTTCGACCGGCTCGGCGTGCCACTCCGGCCGGGTTGAACTGTCCCCGGTCCTGCGGGCCATGGGCGTCTCTCCGGAAGTCGGCATGGGCTCGATCCGATTCAGTTTGGGCCGCCGAACTACACGCGCTGAAATCGATACCGTCATGGAGCGATTGACCGAGGTATTGACCCCGGCGGAATGAGGATGCGGGGTGGGGACCGAACATCGTGAGCAGAGAAAAAACGCCGCCGATAAGGGCAGCGCGGATGGCGCGGAGCAATCGCTGCGAGCGATTTCGCTGGCCACCGGCGAACGGACTCTTCACGCAGCGCGATGACGCGGAGTGGCGATAAAGTCACTCTGCAGCAACGAACAGCCTTTGACCTGGCAGTCGGCATTTCGGCGTTGCAAGCGCGGCTCCAGACGAAATCAGCGGTTTCGTTACGTTGGTGCGCTGATCGAAAGTTCCCATACCGGAGATGTCTTCCGGGCCGGTGCCATCAACAGTGCGGCGTGTCCAGCCCATCGCAAAATCGAACACGATACTTGTTGCAATGCAAAAATGCTTGATAAATCGATCTCCGCGTGTAAACGACGCAGCCGATTGCGGGCACGTATCGAACTATCTGCTATTTGTGATTTGATCCGGACTGGATACGATGCCCGCCAGGGTGACGAGTTAACGCCGAGCCGGCGTAAAGACCGGCCGCGCAGCAACACTGAAGGGAGGAGTGAAATGCGGACTGCCAGCAAGGCTTTAGGCGTCGCTGCGCTTTGTTTTAGCGGCGCATTTGTGATGTCGTTTCCCGCACAGGCGTGGGAACCGGCCCATCCGATTGAAATCATCGTTCCGGCAGGTACCGGCGGCGGCGCGGACCAGATGGCGCGCGCCGTGCAAGGCATTATCACCAAGCACAACCTGTCGAAGCAGTCGGTCGTCGTGATCAACAAGTCCGGCGGCGCCGGGGGTGAAGGCTTCCTCGATGCCAAGAACTCGAAAGGCAACGATCACAAGCTGATCATCACGCTGTCGAATCTGTTCACGACACCGCTCGCCACCGGTATTCCGTTCAACTGGAAGGATCTCACGCCGGTAGCGATGATGGCGCTCGACGAGTTCGTCCTCTGGGTCAACGTGGACGAGCCCTACAAGACAGCGAAAGAGTACCTCGCCGCGATCAAGGCCGCGCCCGACAATCAGTTCAAGATGGGCGGTACCGGCTCCAAGCAGGAAGACCAGATCATCACCGTCGCGCTCGAAAAGGCGACGGGCAAGAAGATGACCTACATCCCGTACAAAGGCGGCGGCGCGGTTGCCGTTCAGCTGGTCGGCAATCATATCAACTCATCGGTGAACAACCCGATCGAGGCAGTGGCCCATTGGCGGGCCGGCAAGCTGCGGCCGCTCTGCGTGTTCGACAGCAAGAAGCTCGAGTATCATGAAAAAATTGCCGGCGACATGTCCTGGGGCGACATCCCGACCTGTAAGTCGCAGGGCATCGACGTCGAATACACGATGCTGCGCGGCTTCTTCATGCCGCCAGGCGTCAGCAAGGAAGCGGTTGCTTATTACGTTGACGTGCTCAAGAAGGTGCGCGAAGCACCCGAGTGGAAGAAACTCATGAATGATGGCGCCTACAATCAGACCTTCATGACGGGTGCGGCATTCGCCAAATGGGTGGGCGATGCCGAAAAGATGCACGAAGGCCTGATGAAGGAAGCGGGCTTCCTCGCCAAGACCAACTAGACGATTGAGGCGTTTTGTTTGAACGCCGTTATGCGGGGACGCAATGTCTGATCAAGTGCAGGAAACCGGTGGGGCGGGTCCGTCCCACCGGAATGTGGAAATCGGCGTGACTTTGGCCATAGTGCTGATCGCACTGATCGGCATCTATGGCAGCATCAAGGTTGGCATCGGCTGGGATGCCGAAGGTCCGCAGGCCGGTTTTTTCCCGTTTTATGTCAGCGTGATCGTGATCATCTCGTCGGTGATCAATCTTGTAAATGTTGTCGTCGCGGCTAACGGCTCTCTGTTCGCAGAATGGAGCCAGTTGCGTCAGGTCGGCGCGGTTGTGTTGCCGACCGCCATCTATGTCCTGGCTATCCCTTATCTTGGCATTTACGTGTCGTCGGCGCTGCTGATCGCGGCGTTCATGATCTGGTTCGGCCGCTATGGTGTAGCGAAGGCCGCTGCAGTTGCGATCGTCGTTCCGATCCTGACGTTCTTCATGTTCGAGATCTGGTTCCTGGTGCCGCTGCCGAAGGGGCCGCTCGAAAACTTTCTGGGCTACTGAGCGGCGCTTGGCGCATCGCCGGCACGGGCCGGCCGGGACAATCACATATGTTGGAAGATATCGGTAATTTGTTTCACGGGTTTGCGGTGGTCGCGCAGCCGTTTAACCTCATGCTGATGGTCGTAGGCATCGTGCTCGGCGTGATCGTCGGCGTGCTGCCGGGCCTGGGCGGCGCCAACGGCGTCGCGATCCTGCTGCCGCTCACGTTCTCGATGTCGCCCACCTCGGCGATCATCATGCTATCGTGCATCTACTGGGGGGCGCTGTTCGGCGGCGCGATCACCTCGATATTGTTCAACATACCCGGTGAGCCGTGGTCGGTGGCGACCACGTTCGACGGTTATCCGATGGCGCAGCAGGGGCGCGCCGGCGAAGCACTCACCGCAGCCTTTACGTCTTCGTTCGTCGGCGCGCTGTTCGCCGTCATTATGATCACGCTGGTGGCGCCGCTTGTCGCCAGCTTTGCATTGCGCTTCGGGCCGCCCGAGATTTTTTCGGTCTATTTTCTGGCGTTCTGCAGCTTCGTGGGCCTGAGCAAGGAGCCGCCCTTCAAGACCGTTGCATCCATGATGCTCGGCTTCGGCCTCGGCACCGTAGGCCTCGACCAGGTTACCGGCCAGCTAAGGCTGACTTTTGGTATGCCCGAACTGCTCAACGGCTTCGACTTCCTGATCGCCGTTATCGGGCTGTTCGGCATCGGCGAAATCCTCCTGACGATGGAAGAGGGCCTCAGCTTCCGTGGCACCGCGGCCAAGATCAACATGAGGGTCGTATTGCAAACCTGGAAAGAGCTGCCGCGTTACTGGCTGCTGTCGCTGCGCTCCTGCCTGATCGGTTGCTGGATGGGCATCAGCCCGGCCGGCGCGACGCCAGCGTCGTTCATGAGCTACGGCATTGCCAAGCGCATTTCCAGGAACGGCCACAAATTCGGTACCGGTCAGATCGAAGGCGTGGTCGCGCCGGAAACGGCCGCGCATGCCGCCGGTACGTCGGCTCTGCTTCCGATGATCTCCCTCGGCGTGCCGGGTTCGCCGACGGCGGCCGTGCTCCTCGGCGGCTTGCTGATCTGGGGTCTGCAGCCGGGGCCGCTTCTGTTCACCGAGCAGAAGGATTTCGTCTGGGGCCTCATCGCCAGCATGTATATGGGCAACATCGTGGGCCTGATCATCGTGCTCACCTGCGTGCCGCTGTTCGCCGCGATTCTGCGCATTCCTTTCAGCGTCATCGCGCCCATCATCATGGTGTTCTGCGCGATCGGGGCCTACACCGTGCACAACAACGCCTTCGACATCGTGATGATGCTGGTGTTCGGTGTCGCGGGCTATGTCATGAAGAAATGTAATTACCCGCTGGCGCCGATGGTTCTTGCCATTGTGCTTGGCGACAAGGCCGAGGAGTCGTTCCGGCAGTCGCTGCTGGCGTCGCAGGGAGGTTTCTCTGTGTTCTGGTCGAACGGTCTGGTGAGCACGATCATGACGCTTGGCCTGATCGCGCTGTTCTGGCCGCTCATTCAGGCAGGGTGGTCGCGCCTGCGATCCGGCAAGTTGCGGCCGGCGCAGTAAAGCGCGGCTCAGGGGCAAACCACTGAATTCCGCTTGTAATTCCGGACGGGTTGCGCCTGCCCGCCGGTCTGGCATATTGTATACCAGTCATGAGTAGCCGAGACCGTAACCCCCGCCGCGTCAGTGTTGCCGGCCGTGGCGCTGCCCCGCGCACACCGCTGGCGCCGCACCCTGCGCTTGCGCCGATCGATGTAACGCCAAGCTTCAAGCACAAGGCCTACACCGCGCTGAAGAACGCGATCGTAGCGATGGATATCTATCGCAGCCGCGACGACATCCGACTGGACGAGCGCAAGCTCGCGCAGGATTTCGGCATCAGCCGCACGCCTGTGCGCGAAGCGATGGCGCAGCTCGAGAGCGAGGGCTTCGTCCGCTCGGTGCCGCGGCGCGGCATCTATGTTGTGCGCAAGACGAAACGCGAGGTGATCGAGATGATCACCGCCTGGGCGGCGCTCGAAAGCATGGCGGCGCGCCTGATCACGCAGACCGCGACCGACGAGGAGATCGCGGGACTGCGCAAGATGTTCGCGACCTTCGAGAACGGCAGGCTGCGCGCGCACCTCGACGAATATTCAGACGTCAATATCGAGTTTCACCAGACCATCATCAGGCTCAGCCGCAACGAGGTCCTGATTGACCTTGCCGAGAACCTGTTCACGCACATGCGCATGATCCGCCGCACGACCATCGGCGAGCAGGATCGCGCCGACCGCTCGATCCGCGACCACATGAACATCATTGAAGCACTTGAAGCCCGCGCGACCGATCGCGCGGAAGAACTGGTGCGCGACCACGCGCTCGGCCTGGCCGAACACGTTGAGCGCTATGCCGACTATCTCGACTGACATGCCGCATTTTTTTCTGAAGCTGGTTGCACCGCGCCCGACGTTCGCAAACGACATGAATGACCAGGAGAAGGCGATGATGCAGGAGCACTTCCTCTACTGGAAAGGACGCCAGGACCGGGGTGAAGTGCTTGTCTTCGGGCCGGTGCTCGATCCCGACGGGCCGTACGGGATGGGCATCATCAACGTGACTGATGAAGCCGAGGCGCGCGCTTTCAGCGCCGCCGACCCGGCGATCAGGGCGAACATCGGATTCACCTGTGAAATTCATCCAATGCGCGCGGTTACGCGCGAACAGACAAACTGATCGGGAGGATTCCCATGGCTGAAGCAGCAGTTAAGACAAAACCCGAAACCGCACCGGGAGCGGAGCAGGAGCTGACCGACGGATTTCACCTCATCATCGATGCGCTCAAGCTCAACGGACTGACCACGATCTACGGCGTGCCGGGAATTCCGATTACGGATTTCGGCCGCATGGCGCAGGCCTCCGGCATCCGCGTCATTTCGTTCCGCCACGAGCAGAACGCCGGCTACGCGGCATCGATCGCCGGCTTCCTGACCAGGAAGCCCGGCATCTGCCTCACCGTTTCGGCGCCCGGCTTTCTCAACGGGCTCACCGCGCTCGCGCACGCGACCACCAACTGCTTCCCGATGATCCTGGTCTCGGGCTCCTCCGAGCGCGAGATCGTCGACCTGCAGCAGGGCGACTACGAGGAAATGGATCAGCTCGCGATCGCCAAGCCGCTCTGCAAGGCGGCCTACCGCATTCTGCACGCGCAGGATATCGGCATCGGCATTGCCCGGGCGATCCGCGCCGCGGTTTCCGGCCGTCCCGGCGGTGTTTATCTCGACCTGCCGGCCAAGCTTTTCGGCCAGGTGATGGACGCCGAGGCCGGCCGAAAATCGCTCGTAAAAGTGATCGACCCCGCGCCGGCGCAAATCCCGGCGCCGGAGGCGGTCAGGCGCGCCCTCGATGTTCTCAAGGGCGCGAAGCGCCCGCTGATCATCCTCGGCAAGGGCGCGGCTTACGCGCAGGCCGACGACCAGATCCGCGCTTTGGTCGAGAAGAGCGGCGCGCCGTTCCTGCCGATGAGCATGGGCAAAGGCCTGCTGCCCGACACGCATCCGCAGTGCGCTGGTGCTGCGCGCTCGACGGTGCTGAAGGATTCGGACGTCGTGCTGCTGATCGGCGCGCGGCTCAACTGGCTGCTGTCGCACGGCAAGGGCAAGACCTGGGGCGATGCACCGAGGAAATTCATCCAGGTCGACATCGAGCCGAAGGAGATGGACTCGAACGTCGAGATCGCGGCGCCCGTGGTCGGCGATATCGGGTCCAGCGTGTCGGCGTTGCTGGCCGGCATGGGTGGTAACTGGCCGGCCGCGCCGGCTGACTGGATCGGCTCCGTTGCCAAGAAGCGGGAAGAGAACGTCGCCAAGATGGCGCCGCGGCTGATGAACAACAATTCGCCGATGGATTACCACGGCGCGCTCGGCGTGCTGCGCACGATCGTCAAGGAGCGGCCGGACGCGATCCTGGTGAACGAGGGCGCCAACACGCTCGATCTGGCGCGTGGCATCGTCGACATGTATCAGCCGCGCAAGCGCCTCGACGTCGGCACCTGGGGCGTCATGGGCATCGGCATGGGCTATGCGATCGGCGCGTCGATCGAAACAGGCAAGCCGGTGCTTGCCATCGAAGGCGACTCCGCATTCGGTTTCTCGGGCATGGAGATCGAAACGATCTGCCGTTACAAACTGCCGGTCTGCGTCGTCATCTTCAACAATGACGGCATCTATCGCGGCACCGACACCAATACGGCCGGCTCGGATCCCGCGACGACGCTATTCGTCAAAGGCTCGCGCTACGACAAGATGATCGAGGCGTTCGGCGGCGTCGGCGTCAATGCAACGAACCCCGACGAGCTCAAGCGTGCGGTGAACGCCGCGATGGACAGCGGCAAGCCGACGCTCATCAACGCGGTGATCGACCCCGCCGCCGGCAGCGAGAGCGGCCGCATCGGCAATCTCAATCCGCAAAGCAAGCTTCAGAAGAAGAAATGATGACCAGTCATTCCGGAGCGCGCGCACCAGTGCGCGAGCCCGGAATCCAGAATTCAACCTCAGAGCTTCGGCTCTGGATTCCGGGTTCTCTCGCTTCGCTCGAGCCCCGGAATGACGAAGGAGATGGAGGACAACGAGATGGC
>DASSRJ010000121.1:0-3330 GCA_035701845.1 Pseudolabrys sp.
GGCGAAGGCCATGCGTTCGGCTTCGTGCACCGGCGCATGATGGCCGATGGGGTGATCCCGATCGTGCCGGTGGCGCTCAATACGTATTTTCCGCCGAACCAGCCGCGTCCGCGGCGCTGCTTCCAGCTCGGCAAAGCCATCCGCAACGCCGTCCGAACGACGAAGGGCAGCGAACGCGTCGGCATTCTCGCCTCCGGCGGCCTGAGCCATTTCACGGTCGACGAGGAGCTTGATCGCGCCGTGCTCGATGCCTGCAAAAGGAATGACGGCGGAACGCTGTCCGCGATCCCTGCCGGCAAGCTCAATTCCGGAAGCTCGGAGATCCGCAACTGGATCACGGTCGCTGGCGCCGCCGCGCATCTGAAGAATACCTGGCAGGATTACATCCCGTGCTATCGTTCCGCTGCCGGTACCGGCTGCGGCATGGGTTTTGCGGTGTGGGAGCCCATTCTGTAGAAGCAATCGAAGCGCACCCACCCTACGGCCAGAAGCGGATGAACACCTAGGAATCCGAAATGCGTGCCGGTGTCTCCAAGATCAATCCCAATCCGTTCACGACACGGCCCGAGATCGAAGGCACCTTCGGCGTCGTCACCACCACGCACTGGATCGCAACGGCCGTCGGCATGGCCACGCTCGAGAAGGGCGGCAATGCCTTCGATGCGGCGGCCGCGACCGCCTTCGTGCTGCAGGTGGTCGAGCCGCATCTCAACGGGCCGGGCGGCGACGTTCCGGTCATTCTGCATGACGTGAAGCGCGGCAAGCCGGAGGTGATCTGCGGGCAGGGGCCGGCGCCCGCCGCGGCCACCATCAAGCGCTTCACCGAGCTCGGCCTCGATATCGTGCCGGGCACCGGGCTGCTGGCGGCCTGCGTGCCGGGAATGTTCGACAGCTGGATGCTGCTGCTGCGCGACTACGGGACGATGCGTCCGTCCGACGTGCTGGTGCCGGCGATTTCCTATGCGCGCAACGGTCATCCGATTGCCGAGCGCGCCAGCGCGACGATCGCGGCCGTTGAGGAGCTCTTCCGCGAGCACTGGCCGACCTCGGCGGCGGTCTATCTGCCCGGAGGAAAAATTCCGGCAGCAGGCGAAATGTTCGCGAACCGGACTTTGGCCGACACCTATGAACGGATCCTGCGCGAGGCGGCGGATGCCGGCGGCGACCGCGTGAAGCAGATCGAGCGGGCGCGCCAGGCGTGGTCGCAGGGATTTGTTGCCGAGGCGATCGACAGGTTCTGCCGCACGCAGAAGGTCATGGACGTTACAGGCACCCCGCATGGCGGCCTGCTCACCGGCGCCGACATGGCGCGCTGGCAGGCGCATGCCGAGGCGCCGCTCACTTATGATTATGGCCGCTACACGGTCTGCAAGGCTGGCGCCTGGAGCCAGGGACCGGTGATGTTGCAGCAGCTCGCGCTGCTGCGCGGCTACGATCTCGACGGCATGGACCCTGCCGGCCCGCAATTCATCCATCTCCAGGTCGAATGCGCCAAGCTCGCTTTTGCCGACCGCGAGGCGTTCTACGGCGATCCCGACTTTGTGAAAGTGCCGATCGGGACGCTGCTGTCGGAAAAATACAATGCCGAGCGCCGCAAGCTGATCTCCGGCAAGGCGTCGATGGATCTGCGGCCGGGATCGCTTCCCGGTTTCGGCGGCGCGATCCAGATCCGGCGCGAGGATGGGCCGCGCGCCGCCGTCGGCTCGCTCGGCGCCGGCGAGCCGACCGTCGGCCGCGTCGGCGAGGTGATCGGTGACACCGTGCATTTCGACATTATCGACCAGGCCGGCAACATGGTGTCATCGACGCCCTCCGGCGGATGGCTGCAGTCCTCGCCGGTCATCCCGGAACTCGGCTTCTGCCTCGGCACCCGCGCACAGATGTTCTGGCTCGACAAAGACCATCCGGCGGCGCTTGAGCCGGGCAAGCGGCCGCGCACGACATTGTCGCCGACGCTCGCGCTGCGCGACGGCGAGCCCTATCTCGCCTGGGGCTCGCCCGGCGGCGACCAGCAGGACCAGTGGACCACGCAGTTCTTCCTGCGCCACGTGCACGCGAAAATGAACCTGCAGGAGGCAATCGACGCCCCAGCCTGGCACTCCGAGCATTTTCCGATCTCGTTCTGGCCGCGCACCTCGCGCCCCGGCGTGCTGGTGGTGGAATCCCGCGTGCCGGAAGCAACGGTGAAGGAACTGCGCAAGCGCGGCCACGAGGTTGAAGTCGGGCCGGCGTGGTCGGAAGGGCGGCTGACAGCTGCGTCGCGCGTCGGCAAACGCCGCCGCGCCGCCGCCAATCCGCGCGGCATGCAGGGGTATGCGGCGGGGCGGTAATTCGGTCTTGATCTCTCGCGTTGCATCAGTCGCGGCCGCGCATTTCGAACTTTGCGGTTTGGGACGGTTCGAATCTGATCGCCAGGCAGATGCGATAAAAGCTTACATCAAGGCAATGATCGAAAGTACTCGAACACAGTCATTGTTGCTTTGTACCTGTCGCCTCAACGATTGATCGCCAATTCGTAATCTCGTCGGTGAAAAACCTGGCGAATTCGGCGCCTTTCAACGGTGCAGGCTCGAGCCCAAGCTTGATCAACTTTTCCCGAATCTCGGGAGACTGCATTGCACTCAGAATTTCATCTTCCAGTTTCGTCTTGATATCCTGTGGCGTCCCGGAACGTATGAAAATTGCCATCCATGACATCAAATTGAAATTCGGATAGCCCGCCTCTGCTATTGTCGGCAAATCCGGAAAAGACGCCGGACGTTTGGATGAAAGGGCGGCCAGCGCTTTCGCCTGACCTGCTTCGAGAAAAGGCGTCGCAGCTCCGAGGCCGGACGCGATGACCTGCACTTCACCTGCGACGAGTGCTGAATAGGCCGGCGCGGCCCCACGATAGGGCACGGGCAAAATGTCGATTCCGGCTGTTCGTTTAAACCATTCCATCGTGAAATAATGAGGGCTGCCCGGACCGAGATGCCCGTAATTGAGCTTGCCCGGGTTTGCCTTGGCAATCGCGACCAGTTCTTTGACTGAGCTGGCTTTGACGGAAGGGTGCACCATTATGGCGAAGGGCAACTCAATCACGCGTGCCAAAGGCGTGATGTCGCGCGCGAGGTCATAACGACGGTTTGGAACCAGCGTTTCATTGATCGCAATGGCGTTGGACAGGATGGCAATCGTTGACCCGTCCGGACTGGACCGAGCCACCGCTTCCGTGGCGATCAACTCCGACCCGCCTGGGCGGTTCTCGACAATGACGGAGCGGCCCAACTTTTCCTGCAATTTCGCTCCGATAAGGCGAGCAACAATATCGGCGCTACCACCAGGTGCGTA
>DASSRJ010000122.1:0-11184 GCA_035701845.1 Pseudolabrys sp.
CTCGACCAGCTCGAGCAATTCCGGATCGTCGACCATGTCGACCTTGTTCATGTAAACGACCAGCGCCGGCACCCCGACCTGACGGGCGAGCAGGATGTGTTCGCGGGTCTGCGGCATCGGGCCGTCGGCAGCGGACACCACCAGGATGGCGCCGTCCATCTGGGCTGCGCCTGTGATCATGTTCTTCACGTAGTCGGCGTGGCCCGGGCAGTCGACGTGCGCGTAGTGGCGCTTATCGGTCTGATACTCGACGTGCGCGGTCGAAATGGTGATGCCGCGCGCCTTCTCTTCCGGCGCCTTGTCGATCTGGTCATAGGCGGTGAACGTGGCGCCGCCCTTCTCAGCGAGCACTTTGGTGATCGCTGCTGTCAGCGTCGTCTTGCCGTGGTCGACGTGACCGATCGTCCCGATATTGCAATGGGGCTTGGTCCGCTGGAATTTTTCTTTGGCCATGGAACTCTCCGTTCAGATCCTTCTGTTATCTTTCCCGATCACGCGAATTTCTTCTGCACTTCCGCCGACACGTTCGCGGGTAGCTCTGCGTAGTGGTCGAATTGCATCGTGAATGTTGCGCGGCCCTGAGACATGGACCGCAGATTGTTGACGTAACCGAACATGTTCATCAGCGGCACCATCGCATTGATCACGTTGGCATTGCCGCGCATGTCCTGGCCCTGAATCTGCCCGCGGCGTGAGTTGAGGTCGCCGATGACCGACCCGGTGTAGTCCTCCGGAGTCACGACCTCGACCTTCATGATCGGCTCGAGCAGGACCGGTTTGGCCATCTGCAGCGCCTCTTTCAGGCACTGGCGGGCACAGATTTCGAAGGCGAGTGCCGACGAATCGACGTCATGGTACTTGCCGTCGATGAGCGTCACCTTGAGATCGACCACCGGGAAGCCGGCGACCACTCCGGAGCCCAGGACGCTTTCGAGACCCTTCTCGACGCCCGGGATGTATTCCTTCGGAACGGCGCCGCCGACAATCTCGTTCTCGAACGCGAACGGCGTACCGGGCGGCGTCGGCTCCGCAATGATCTTGATTTGCGCGAACTGGCCGGACCCGCCGGTCTGTTTCTTGTGCGTGTAGCCGTGCTCGACACGCCGCGAGATTTTCTCACGGAACGCTACCTGCGGCGCGCCGATATTGGCGTCGACCTTGTAGGTCCGCTTGAGGATGTCGACCTTGATGTCAAGGTGCAGTTCGCCCATTCCCTTGAGAATGGTCTGCCCGCTCTCCTGATCGGTCGAGACGCGGAATGACGGATCCTCTGCCGCGAGCTTGGCAAGGGCAACGCCGAGCTTCTCCTGGTCGGCTTTCGACTTCGGCTCGATTGCAATCTCGATAACCGGATCGGGAAATTCCATCTTTTCCAGGATCACAGGCTTGGCGGGATCGCACAGGGTGTCGCCGGTACGCACTTCCTTCAGACCCGCCAGCGCAACGATGTCGCCGGCATAGGCTTCCTTGATGTCCTCGCGGTTGTTCGCATGCATCAGCAGCATGCGGCCGATACGCTCTTTGCGCTCCTTGGTCGAATTGATCACGCCCGTGCCGCTCTGCAACGTGCCGGAATAGATACGGCAGAAGGTGATGGTGCCGACGAAGGGGTCATCCATGATCTTGAAGGCAAGAAGCGCCATCGGCTCCTTGTCGTCGGCCTTGCGGACAACTTCGTTGCCCTTGTCGTCCACACCCTTGATGGCAGGGACGTCAAGCGGGCTCGGCAGATAGTCGACGACGGCGTCGAGCAGCGGCTGCACGCCCTTGTTCTTGAACGCCGAGCCGCACAGCACCGGGAAGAACGCGCTGGTGAGGACGGCCTTGCGGATGAGCTTCTTGAGGGTTGCCTCGTCGGGCTCCTTGCCCTCGAGGTATGCGGTCATAGCTGCGTCGTCGAGCTCAACCGCCGCTTCGATCATCTGCTCGCGATACTTTTTCGCCTCGTCGAGCATATCGGCCGGGATTTCGATGTCGTGGTACTTGGCGCCGAGGGATTCGTCGTCCCACACCACGCCCTTCATGCGGACCAGGTCGACAAGGCCTTTGTAGTTCTGCTCCGAACCGATCGGGAGCTGGATGGCCACCGGCTTTGCGCCGAGGCGGGTCTTGATGTCGTCGAGACACTTGAAGAAGTCAGCACCGATCTTGTCCATCTTGTTGGCGAAGACGATACGCGGAACCTTGTACTTGTCGCCCTGACGCCAGACCGTCTCGGTCTGCGGCTCTACGCCCTGGTTCGAATCGAGAACGCATACGGCGCCGTCGAGCACGCGCAGCGACCGCTCCACCTCGATGGTGAAGTCGACGTGACCGGGCGTGTCGATGATGTTGAGACGCTTCTCTTTCCAGAAAGCGGTGGTCGCAGCCGACGTGATCGTGATGCCGCGCTCCTGCTCCTGCTCCATCCAATCCATCGTCGCAGCGCCTTCGTGCACCTCGCCGATCTTGTGGCTCTTGCCGGTGTAATAGAGGATCCGCTCTGTCGTCGTCGTCTTTCCGGCATCGATGTGGGCCATGATGCCGAAGTTGCGGTAGTCCTCGATTGGGTGGCTGCGGGGCATAGGGGATCAGTCCTTAAATCTTGTCTGCTGTCACCAGCGGTAATGCGAGAAGGCCCGGTTGGCTTCCGCCATCTTGTGGGTGTCCTCGCGCTTTTTGACTGCGTTTCCCCTGTTATTGGATGCATCGAGCAGCTCGGCCGAGAGCCGCTCGGTCATCGTACGTTCGTTGCGCTCGCGCGCTGCCGCAATAATCCAGCGAATGCCGAGTGCCTGGCGCCGCGACGTGCGCACTTCGACCGGCACCTGGTAGGTGGCGCCGCCGACACGGCGTGAACGCACCTCGATCGAGGGCATTACGTTATCGAGCGCTTGCTGGAAAACTGTGATCGGATTTTGTTTGGTCTTGCTCTCGATCGTCTCGAGCGCGCCGTAGACGATGCCTTCCGCCACCGACTTTTTGCCATCGTACATGATGGCGTTCATGAATTTGCTGACGACGACGTTTCCGAACTTCGGATCCGGAATGATGTCGCGTTTTTCGGCGGCGTGGCGGCGAGACATGATTTTCCGGTCCTAAGCTTTCGATCTCTTTATCTTGTCATGGCCGGGCTTGTCCCGGCCATCCACGTTCTAATCTCACTTCATCGCCGGCGAACCGGCATCAGCTTGCCTCTCGAGTTCCCCGGGTCTCCCCCGGATCAGGTCCGGGGTCGCCCGGGGATCTCCGCAAAGAGGCCGAATTATTTCGGCCTCTTTGCTCCGTATTTCGAACGGCGCTGCTTGCGGTTCTTCACGCCTTGCGTGTCGAGCACACCGCGCAGGATGTGGTAGCGGACGCCCGGCAGATCCTTCACGCGGCCACCACGGATCATCACGACCGAGTGCTCCTGCAAATTATGGCCCTCGCCCGGGATGTAGCCGATGACTTCAAATCCGTTGGTGAGCCGCACCTTTGCCACCTTGCGCAGAGCCGAGTTCGGCTTCTTCGGTGTGGTCGTGTAGACGCGCGTGCAGACGCCGCGCTTCTGCGGAGACGCCTGCAGGGCCGGCACCGTATTGCGCGCCTTGAGCGGGTGCCGCGGCTTGGCAATCAGCTGGTTGATCGTCGGCATCTTTGCCTTCGCTACCTTCAGTTTGGGATGCTGCGCGAACGGACCTGTCCGCACTGCTCCTCGTTCAATTTTGTGCGGACATCACCCTCGTCCGCCTCTCATCGGGCTTGTCGCCCCGGCATCGGCGCGCGCAAAACAGCGGCGCACGTCACCTCGCGCGACTTTCCCACGCGCAAAACGAAATCGCGCCATCCGCCAAACTGCGGCAGGGCGCTCTTCCGTTCGGACGGACGCGTTGCGGTTAGCACCGCGGCCGTTCACTTCAAGTCTGACAGGTGCTGTCAGAGGCAGCGTCTGAGCTTTATTCGTCGAGGCGTAAAGCCCGATCACCTTCCGAGAAAACGCAACGCTCTCAAAAGGTTATTCGGGCGGCCGTTCCGAGCAAGCAAAGCTCACCGCCTGCCGAAAAGTGTGGGGTATGTATCGGCGCGACTCGAGCAAGTCAAGCAGAAATGGCTGAAAAACCGGGCATTCGAGCCCCTCGGGGGCCGAATAGCTAATGATCTTCCGCCCTCGAGCGTCCCCTATTGCGAGGTTACGCCCGTTTCCTTGATGACTTGGAGATATTTGGCGCTCTCGCGCTGCACGAATTCCCGAAATTCGGACACCGACATGAGCGTCACGACCGCCCCGGCAGCCTCCAGCCGCGCTTTGACGTCAGGCTGGGTGAGCACCCCGTTGATCTCTTTATTCAGCCGATCGATGACCGGTTGCGGGGTGCCGCGCGGCGCGAAAAAGCCGGCCCACAGAGTGAAATCGTAGCCCTTGATGCCGGTCACCTCGGCAACGGTCGGCACATCGGGCGCCGCCGGCGAGCGCCTGGCCGAGGACAGGGCCAGAAGCTTGAGGTTGCCTGCCTTCACATGCGGCACCGCGGCCGGAAAGCCTGAAAAGTAAAATTCGACGTGACCGCCGATCAGGTCGTTGAGCGCCGGACCCGCCCCCTTGTACGGCACGTGCGTGAGGTTCTCGTCGAATTTCAGTTTGAGCAGCTCACCCGCGAAATGGCCTGGTGTTCCTATACCGGCGGAGGCAAACGTGATCTTGGGTTTTGCCTTCAGCGCGGTGAGAAAGTCCGGGAGCGTCGAATACGGCGCCTTGGATGGCACGACGAGCGCGAGCGGCACGACGGCGGCGAGCGCAATCGGCACCAGATCCTTGTCCGGATCATAGTTGATGCCCTTGAGCCAATGCTGGTTGACGGCGACCTCTCCGGTCTGCCCGACCAGCAGCGTGTAGCCGTCGGGCGCAGCGGTCGTCACCGAATGGGCGCCGATCGAGCCGCTGGCGCCGGCGCGATTTTCAACCACGACTGTCTGGCCAAGCGCTGCGCCGAGCTTGTCGGAGATCGAGCGCGCCACGATGTCGCCGGTGCCGCCGGCGGCGTAGGCAACGATCAGCTGAATGGTCCGGCTCGGATAGGTTTGGCACCAACCCGATGCTGCGTGGGTCACGGTGAAAAAGGTTGCGGCGAGAGTGACAGCCGCCGGCTGGATGGCCCGCATGATAGGTCTCTCTTTTCTCTTCGCCGCGCTGGTTCCGGCGATCGCGCTATTCGAAACCTTAAAGCCGCCTGTCGCAAGCGGCACCTTCTCGCGAAGCGGATTGTAGAGATTGGGACACAAGCCGCGCACGCTATGCCAGCGCGCACCGGTCGCTATGCGTGCAGGCCCAAAAAGTCACTTAACTGCAGCGAACTGACGGACACGTTCACCGTCACGGTCTGGTCATTGCCGAAATCGAGCGTCTGCGAACCCGGCGCGGCGGCAGTAATCAGCGACTGTAACTCTGTCTGAGAAATACCCGTCCCAAAATTGAGGAACCCCAGGTCGATCTTGTCGCTTTCCGAATGGTTGAAGTCGGTAACCGTCACATGACCGCCATTAAACACGAAAGTATCCCCACCCCCGTTGCCGGTGAGTACGTCACTCCCATTGTCGCGGCTGCCCCATCCGTTGAGCACGTTGGCATTGTTATCGCCGACCAGCGTGTCGTTGAATTGGGAGCCTCGCAAATTGTGAATGAAATTAAACGTGTCGCCGGCAGCGACGCCGGTATTCAGTCCAGGATCAAGCAGGTTCACTGTTACGGCGGCGGTGGCGTGCTCATAGCTCGCCGTGTCCGACCCGCCGATCGTTCCATTTAACGTATCAGCCCCGGCGCCACCCTCGAGCACGCTGCTCCCACTGCCGCTCAGCGTGTCGTTAAATGCCGAGCCGCGCACCGCTTCGAAATTTGAAATGGTATCAAGTCCGGCGCCGATCGTATTTTGCTGTGCTGTTACGGAAAGGTTGACCGTGACCGGGCCCGTTGCATGTTCATAGCTGACGGTCTCGTTCCCGCCGACCTGGCCGCTGAGAATGTCGTTCCCGGGACCACCCTCAAGCACACCGCTGATGCCGTTGCTGGTTAACGTATCGTTGAAGGCTGATCCGCGCAGACTTTCTATATTGATCAGTGTGTCGAAACCTGCCCCACCGGTATTCTGAGAGATGCCCTGAGATAACAGACTGACCGTCACCCCGGCCGGCGCGTGGGAATAGTCGACGGTATCGCCGCCATTGAAGAAGTCGCCATTTGCGTTTGTTAGGCCATTGAAGATGTCATTGCCGGTGCCGCTCAGGAACGTGTCGCTGCCGAAATTGATTGAATTGCTATTGAACGCATTGGTTCCGACGAAGTTACCAACAGCGCTGTAACTGACCGTACCGAAGATCGCGTCGAGGCCCGCCGTCTGTGAATGGTCACCGGCATAAGTCTGCAGGGCGGTGTTAAGAGCCGACGCCTGGAAATTCCACCCATTCGTGTTGGCGAGGATGTGCCCGGCAAGATCGTAGATGTCGATCGCATTGACGGTTCCCGACAATGGGTCGCCAGGGGCGAGGTCATTGCTCACCGTTACATCAAATACGAGTCCGCGTGCTGCATTCGTGGCGGTGAAGTGGCTGCCATCGACCGGAGTGACCGCGGCGATGCTGCCCGCCATGTCGTCATAAAGGGTACCGAAATTGTAGCCGTCCGCCGTCTGGACTGTGACTGCGATCTGGCCATTGAAGATAATGTCACTGGCCTGAAGGCTGCTGACCGGCACATTGAGCGTCAGGCTATCGGTGGCATCAATCTGGATTGTGTTCGGGCTGCCTCCCGGCACAAGCGCCAGAACATCCGAAAGATTGTTGATGCCTGCGATCCCCCTCAGATCAATTCTGTCGCCCTCACCTGAATTGAAATCGGTGATCGTATCGTTGTTGCTGGGCGGGGTATTTCCGTTCGTGACGTTCGTATTATAGGCAAAAACATCGCTGCCTGTTCCCCCAGTGAGCGTGTCATTGCCGCCGCGCCCTTTGACGATGTCGTTACCGCCCTGTCCTTCGAGAATATTGTTCCCGCCGTTGCCGACAATGATGTCGCCAAACTCAGAACCCCGCACGTCCCTGACACCGCCCGTAAATGTATCTGTTCCGACGCCGGCCAGGTCGCCCGGCTCGGTGCCGAATGACGTGCCCGAACCGTTCGAACCCAACGTCACTGTCACCCCAGCGGAGGCGTCGTAGAAAGCGACGCGCGTACTGCCGTTGCCAGTGATCACGTCGTTGCCACCGGCGCCTTCGAATTCGTTGAACGCCCCATTGGACCCGGCATTCGCTGAGCTTGCGCCGAATGCAAGCGCGCTTCCGTAAACAGGATCACTATCTACCGCCGCGGTGTAGGTGTCTGCGAAATCCGTACCAATGACTGATTCAACCGAAAGCAACGTGTCAGTCCCGGTGTTCACGCCGCCGACGACCTTACCCGCGGCCATGTGAACGGCGACGCCGGCGTCTTCGAAAATGTAAACTGCCTTGTCGAAGCCGCCGCCGCCGTTGATCAGGTCATTGCCTCCACGGCCTTCAAAAAATTCCGCCGTGTTCGGGTCGTTATTGCTTCCATTGAAGACGTCGTCGAAATACGAACCGCGCACGCCGTTGACGCCTGTAAACGTGTCAGTGCCAACCGAAGAATTGCCGACCGCCGTTCCCGTTGCACCCTGGCCCGAGACCCAGGACGAAAATGTGACAGTTACGCCTGCTGTCGCGTGCAAGTATGAAATGCGCGTATTGCCGTTACCGGTGATCGCGTCGTCACCGCCGCGCCCTTCAAACTCGTTGCGGGTGCCCGCGGTGTTGAAGGTAACGGTGCTGCCAGCGTTCGGGCTCGATGCGCTGAACCCAAGGGCATTGAAAGTGTCTCGGAAATTGCTGCCAGTGCTGTTCTCGATTGATTGCAGGATATCGACACCGGCTACGGCCGTTCTTGTTCCATCCGCATATTTCGTCACTACGCCGGCCGCAAGGGAAACGTCGATCGCGCCCGCTGCACTCGTATAATTCACCCGATCGTATCCAAAACCGCCGTCAAACCTGTCAATGCCGCCGCTGCTGTGAAAAAAGTCATTGGCGTTACTGGCACCGAATGCGTCCGATCCGCCAGCACCGAAAAAGCTTATCGACCATTCGCTTGTCAGCGCATCAAACAGGCTGCTGTCGCCGCCCGCACGCGTCACAACCGCGTCATACCAGTCGACCGCATCTACGTTTACGATGAGATCCAACAGGGGGGTGGGCATCGCATCATTCGTGAAGACATGAATAGCTGTAATCGTGCCGCCGGTGATATCGGTCGGGCTGGAATCATTGTCGAGAGTCAACGCCACGCCGTCGAACACAAACTTGAGATTTGCCGTGGCATTGATAATCGTAATTTGTGTTGTCGGGGTCGACGTGGGCTGTATGACGCCGCTGCCCATCGGCGAAATGGGATCATTGGCCTCAAAATCATATCCAGCTGTCGCCAACACGGAAATGACAGCCGTAGGCACCGAGACGATGATAGTTGTTGCCGCGCTGGCCACTGTCCCGTCGGAAACCGAAACCTTGAAGGTCGCCTGCGTCGTGTCGGAACCATCGTGGATGAAAAGAACGTTTCCGGCTTCCAGATCGGCCTCCGTGAAAGTGTGAATCAAGGTTCCGGGGTCGGCCGCAAAAGCGACGTGACCGCGCGTTTCACCGGAAACGGTGAATGTCAGCTGACTGGCCGCGGCGTTCGGATCGACGGCATGAAAATCGCTTGCCGTTAAAATCACCATGCCGCCCTTGTTGACGGTAGCGCCGAGATCACCCGAAATCGGCGCACTGAATACAAAGTCATTCTGCGTCAGATTCGCAAACGTGACATTGTTCAACGTCATCGTATTGCCGCCGCCGAAATTAATCAGCGTATTGAGGCCGGCCTGGCTCGTGATCGATTGAAGCTGAGCGAAGCTGGTTACCCCGGATCCGACGACGTTAATGATGTCGCCTTCAGCGTGGTTGAATGAACCGCCGGACTGGTCAAAATCGGTGACGACGTCGGCACCCGCGCTGTAGAAAAACGTATCGGAGTTGGCGCCGCCCGTGAGTGTATCGTTGCCGCCGCGGCCGCCGAGGAGATCGTTGCCGCTCTGACCCTCGAGCGTATTGTTGTTGGCATCACCAAAGATCGTGTCGTTGAAGTTTGAACCGCGAACACGGTTGACTCCGCCGGTTATTGTGTCGGTTCCTACCGACGCATTCCCGCTTGCTATGCCCGCCGCGAGATTGACCGTCACCCCGGCAGTGGCACTCACATAGGAAATACGGGTGGCACCGAGGCCGGTGACGCCATTGCCGGTGATTATGTCGTTGCCAGCGAGCCCCTCGAACTCGTTGAATGTCGGTCCGTTCGGAAGATCTGTCGAGGCGCCGCTAAAGCCGGTTGCATCGTAGGTATCGGCGAAGTTTGTGCCGCGCACCGACTCAACTGCGATCAAGGTATCGGTGCCGATCGAGGCATCGCCCACCACCTGGAACGCATCGCCCACAACGTCTTTGGTCGTCACGGTGACGCTAATGCCGGAAACCGTCCCGAGATCGTTATTGTAAACCGCCTGGTCGAAGCCGCCGCGGCCATCGATCGCGTCGTTGCCGGCACCGCCATCGAAGACCTCGGTAGATGACGTGCCGTTGTTACTGCCCGATAAAATGTCGGCAAAACTCGAGCCAATGATACTGTTAACACCGCCAAAAATTGTATCAGTGCCAACGCCTGCGATATCGCCTTGGTCGGTCCCGTAAGCGCTGCCGGTTGCGCCAAGGGGAGCGCCGCTTGGCGGCGTAGCCAGGTCGACCGTCACGCCACTTGCGGCATTGATATAAGAAATCCGCGTGTTGCCGTTGCCCGTTATGCTGTCGTTGCCTCCAAGGCCCTCGAACTCATTGAAAGCTTGGCCGCTGCTGTTGGCGCCGGCGCTGCCAAAATTCGGCCCGTTGATGTTGCTCGTGGTAAATCCGGTAGCAATGTAGACATCATCGAAATTCGTGCCGCGTACGGCCTCGATGGAAAGCAACGTATCATTGCCGATGACGGGGTCCCCGACCACTGTCCCGGCCGCGAGATTGACCGTTATTCCACCGGTCGCAATGTTGTCTGTACGGAAACTATAGGTCACACGATCGAAGCCCAGGCGACCGTCGATATTGTCGTTGCCGCCGCGGCCTTCAAAAACTTCGACCGTTCCGGGAGCGTTGTTGCTGCCCTTCAGCGTGTCGGCAGACGCGGAGCCGCGGATGAACTGGACACCGGTAAAGGTATCATGGCCGACCGATGCGTCACCATCGGCAGTACCGGCCGCGATGTCGACCGTTACGCCATTTGTCGCGGTGAGGTATGACAGGACCGTGCTGCCATTACCGATAATGGTGTCATCGCCAGCCATACCCTCGAATTCGTTGAAGCTTGGCGACAGGCTGCCAACTGCGCTCGCTCCAGCGTAACCCGTGGCGACATATTTATCGTCAAAGAGGCTGCCGCGGACTGACTCTATGGAAATCAGCGTATCGGTTCCGACACCTGGTCCGCTCACCGTGCCCGCTGCCATGTCGACGTTAATCGCATCGGTGGCGGCCATGTATATCGTTCTATCGATACCTGAGGCGCCCTCGAGCCTGTTGTTGCCGGCATCGCCAACCAGGGTGTCGTTGAAGCTGCTGCCGCGCAGATTCTCGATCGCGATATAAGTGTCTCCGGCCGCATCGCCGGTGTTGCTTGCAGGGTTTGACAAGTCGGCGCGCACAACCGGCCCGTTGAAATAGTCCGCCGTGTCGCTGCCGGCGCCACCGTCCAGCGTGTCGCCCCCGCCACGGCCGCGCAGATAGTTGTCACTATTGTCGCCGGTCAATGTGTCGGGTAAGTTGGAGCCGATGAGGCCGTTGATGCCGATGTAGATGTCGCCCAGCGCGTCGTTGGTATTCAGGGCCGTGTTGCCGAGATTGGCAGTCACGCCGAACTGTGCATGGGCGTATGATGCAAAATCAAGCACACCGCCGCCGCCGATCAGAGTGTCGCCACCACCGCCGCCTTCGAGCACGTTAGTGCCGGCATTGCCGATCAATGTGTCGTCGAAATTCGTGCCGATGAGCGCCGTGATGTCGTTGGTATAGGTGTCGCCGGCCGCGTTGCCAGTGTTCTGGCTGGGATCCGTCAGGTTGGCGGTGATGCCCGATCCGAAATGG
>DASSRJ010000123.1:0-12586 GCA_035701845.1 Pseudolabrys sp.
TCGACCGTGATGTCCACACTGGAACCGAAATCGGAGAAGGGGCGTCCGCAGATCGTCCTGATCACGTCGAGCGTTCAGGGAGAAGGCAAGACGACGCTTGCCGTCAGCTTTGCAACCTATGCTGCCTTGTTGGGACGCAAGGTCCTGTTGATCGATTTCGATTTCAGGAATCCCGGGATACTTGAGCAGCTTGCCGGAGCGGATGAAACAGGAACCCTCGAAGTGCTCGAGGGAGCTCCCGTGACCGGCATGATCAAGAAGCACGCAGAGTTGGGTATCGACTATCTACCCTTGCCTCGCCGTGCGATGGACCCGTTGCCTCTCTTGCAACACCCGGATCTTTCCGGTCTCCTGAAGCAAATCGCCAAGGATTATGACTGCGTGGTGATGGACAGCGCTCCAATCCTGAGTACGACAGAAACAGGCCTGCTAAGTGCGATCGCACATAAGGTGCTTTTCGCCATCCAATGGGGTTCGACGCGTAGAGAAATAGTACAACACGCATTCCGCCAACTGCAGATCGCTAAAACATCCGCCGAACCGCGGGCGGTCGCTGTCATTACGCGGGTCGATCTGAAACGTCACTCGCTCTATCGCTTTGGTGATGTGGGCGAAGCTCTTGCGCGATTTCCGTTCGAAGAACCATCTCGTGCCTGAAGCGAGCACAAGCATTCGCGATGGCGCCATCTGACAGCGAAACTGAAGATTCTAGCCGGGCGTGAGTGCGGGGATTTGGCGTCTCACTTAGCAGGCGTGCGTACAAAATTGCGTGCCTTTCCACGATTGCTGTCAGGCTGAATTCTCTTTTTGCACGTTCGAGCGCCCGTGCCGTCATTGCGGGCAGGGTATTACGATTTTCGAGCGTTTTGATAATTGCCCTTGCCAGCGCTTCGGGCGCGCGCGGAGGCACAAGATGTCCGTTCCAACAATCCCGAATGAATGCACAGCAGCCGGGCATACTGGTTGCAACAATTGGAAGACGGGTCATTGCGGCTTCCAGAAGCGCGCGCGGGATACCCTCCCGATACTCAGTTGGAAAGGCAAAGAGGTCCGCGGCTCGCAAAAGTGCCGGGATGTCTGAACGGGGGCCTGTGGTGATGACGTAGGGCGCATGAGAATCGAGCTCTGCTTGCGATACCGCCCACGGCCCTTCGCTTTCGCGCGGTCCAACGAGGAGAAATCGGACGTCAGGCCGTTCTGCATGGACCAGGGCTGCCGCTTTTAGCAGTGTCAAAATTCCTTTCTGACGCGTCATGCGGCCGACTGTGATCACAATCTCGGCATTTGAAAGTCCAAGACTCCGTCTTACGTCCTCTCGCGACGCCGAGGCATCGAGGGCGCGCTCGAATCCCTCGGCATCAATGCCGCCGCCGCCGGCCGGAATCACAATCCCGTTCTTTCCCACATTCCCGCGCCGGTCAAAGAATGAATGGTCATCCTCGATCTCGAAGACGGTTGCGGCTGTCGACCAAGAGGCAATGCGATGAAGTATGTGAAAGGCGGGACGAATTGCGACCGCAGCCATGGACCCGGGCGAGTAAACCCATCCACGGCCGCACATCGTCCGTATGGTCTTGGTCCCTGTCTTGGCCAGAAGAGCTGCCAATGGCAGCATGAGACATGGCTTTGCGTCATAAGCTTGTGCCAGATCGGGGCGAACATCTCGTAGAAGATCGGCCAGTGCGCGTATCGACCGCAAATCGGATAGCGGGCTCACGAACCGGTCAAAATTGAACCGGCGAAATTCAATGCCGGCCTTCCGAAAGGGCTCGGCGGGGCCGCTTCCAGCCGCCGTGACGCGAAAACCGCATCTCTGAATGGCCAGGAGGAACGGGATCCGCGAGTGATGATCTTCGCCGCCGACATACAAAACATGATCTGACAAGAGACAATCCCCTATTGGATCCAGAGCGGCAGCAGTTGCGATACGAAGGGCGAGATCCCGCCGCTTCGCGAATTTGGCCGCAGTTTAGCGCGCACTCGCGCGCGACTGCGAAAAGTACTTTGAATAGACAGTTTTCAACTCCAGAGCCGCCTGTGCTTGAGATGTCGCCAATGTGGGACACGCGACCGTTTTTTGCTCACCCCATGAGTATGCCATGTCGAACGGCCGATCTGCGATCGGCACCTTCGCATCCCAGATTGCCAGCATCTTGCGTGTTTCGTCTACGGAAGGCAGCCGATAATATCGTTGCTTGGTGGTCGCGCACCCTTGACCGAAAGCCTGAAACACAGGGACGATTCGACTAACAGGAATCCTGGCGGCCAGTGCCTGGTCAATTCTCCTTTCGAGCGCCACATAATCGCACCCGGTTTTTTCATTCTTCCAATTGCATGGATAGGGATCGACTCCGATATAGTCGGCGGAGTCTTTCATCCGCGCGAATTCGGTGGGGTCTGACGCGCCGTTCAAGACAACGATGAAAGTCTTCGCTCGAGGGTCGAGCTTGCGGATCATTGCGCTTCGCTCGGCAACGCGCGCGGGCGCGTCCGGGCATACTGAGGGATGCGGCTCGTCCGAGATATAATAGATGCCACTGAATTTCGGATGATCCTTTATGGCCGCGACGATCATTTGCACCTGGGAATCGCTCTTCTGCCACGCGCATGTCGTGTTGTAGCCGTTTCCAAGCCAATAAATGCCCTTCATGCCATCCGGAAGTGCCGCGAGAGTCGCAGTTGATCCGACGTCGGCGAGATTAAATCCGACCGCGGCGGCGGCGTGAAAGTCGTGGCGTACATTGATCGCAAAATGGAGTCGACCAGGGCTCGCGGATTCCGCTGAAGCCATTGGCACAACCGAGACCCACATTGAGGATGACGCAGCGGCGAGAACTAAAGCCGACCGTGCAAGCCTGCGCATGCCATTCCCGAAGCGTGAACCATTTTGGTTGCTGATACTCAGGGGAAGATTAGGCATTCCTTTGCAATCGGTTAAGACCGCGGACGGCGAGCAATGTGGGTACTACCTGAATTGAACCCGGCCCGGCTTTGTCATCCGAACTATGGATAGGGAGCCATCAGTCGTACTACCTCGGTACAGGCCTAAATCAACCCGATTCTGATTGACACTAACACGCGCCGGCACACGATACTTGGGTACGTCGGAAAGCTACGTCGGCTCATCGCTCTCGTATCGCAACTCTATGCAGGTCGTTTCGATAGGGCGCGACGGTGCGCGTAACAAACAACTCCCGGGCGCCGGGTGTGCAGAGGCAGTGCGCATATGACAGCGAGCGCCCATGCGGAACTTTCTGCCTTGCGATTTTTTTCACTCTTTCGCGAATGCCGTCCCGAGATTATCAGCGTCGCGATCTTCAGCGCACTCGTCAACGTTCTGTACCTGACTGGCTCCCTCTATATGCTGCAGGTCTACGATCGGGTAATTCCGAGCCGCAGCATCCCAACCCTCGTCGCGCTCTCGCTGCTCGCTGCAATGTTGTATGGGTTTCAAGCGTCGCTGGATTTTTGTCGGATTCGCATACTCGTGCGCGCTGCTCGTTGTCTCGATGAGAAGCTTAGCCCAAGCGTGTTCCGGATCGTCGCGCATCTTCCGACATCGGCTCCGGGGGCAATGCCGGACCTTCAGCCGTTACGCGATCTGGATCAGGTTCGAAGTTTCCTTTCCGGAGGCGGTCCCATTGGGTTTCTCGACCTTCCTTGGATGCCCTTTTATCTCGGAATCTGCTTCATGTTTCATCCGTTCATCGGAATTGCAGCATCGGTGGGCGCGTTGATTCTGGTCGTGCTCACGTTGTGTTCCGAAGCTCTCACACGCGGCCCCGTCCGGACCTCCGCCGGTTTGGCGACAATGCGGATCAAAATCGCCGAGTCTGCGCGTAGGAACGCGGAAGTTGTTGCCGCCATGGGCATGACGAATTCAATAGAAAGCTTATGGAGTTCGATTAATCGCAAGCATCTCGATGCGCATATTCGCGCCAGCGACGTGACAAGCGGGTTCAGCGGATTTTCCAAAACCGCACGGATGGCGCTGCAATCGGGCGTTCTGGGTGTCGGCGCTTATCTGGTCATCCAGGATTATGCTTCGCCTGGCATTATTATCGCCGGGTCGATTCTGGCCGCGCGTGCACTTGCCCCCATCGAACAGGTCCTCGCTCATTGGAAAGGCTACGTTGGAGCACGGCAGAGTTGGACCCGATTAGACAAGCTCCTCGGGTCGTTTCCGGAACGCAACACGACAATGAGCTTGCGACCGCCTCAATCTTGTCTTTCCGTAGACAAAGTTAGCCTTGTACCGCCCGGCGGCCAGCGGGTGGTCGTTCGTGACATCTCGTTTTCGCTTCAGGCGGGCGGTGCTGTCGGCATCATCGGTCCTAGTGGGTCCGGGAAGTCCTCGCTTGCCCGTGCATTGGTCGGTGTTTGGAAGCCCGTGTCGGGAAGCATCCGTCTCGACGGCGCAACGCTCGACCAATGGTCGCCGCATTTTCTCGGTCGTCACATTGGGTATTTGCCCCAAAATATCGAGCTGCTGGACGGTACAATCAAGCAGAACATTTCCCGGTTTGAGAGCGATCCTGACGCTGACGCAGTAATACGAGCCGCCGAACGTGCTGGCGTTCACGACATGATCGTGCGGCTTCCGAATGGGTACGAGACGCGCGTCGGTGAAGATGGCCTATGTCTTTCAGGCGGGCAACGGCAGCGTGTTGCCCTCGCGCGCGCGCTTTATAACGATCCTTTTTTATTGGTGCTCGATGAACCAAATTCAAACCTTGATGCATATGGCGAGCAAGCGCTCACGTCCGCCATTTCAGACGTGCGGGCGCGGGGCTCTGTCGTTGTAATCATAGCACAGCGCGCAAGCGCCCTGGCTGGCGTCGATCTTATACTTGCCATGACCGACGGCGTCGCAAGGGCCGCAGGGCCGAAGGAAGAAATCCTTCGCCGAGTCGTTCACGCGGTCCAGCGTTGAGGAAACAACGGTAGTGCCCGGCGAAGCCAACAAGACCACCCTACGCTCGATGCGCCGGACTTTGTGGGCCGGGAGCGCGATCGCCGGTCTCTTTTCATTCGGCATAGGTGGATGGGCGGCAACCACGGAACTGTCGGGCGCGATTATTTCTCCAGGCGTGCTGGTCGTCGATTCGAGTGTAAAGAAGGTCCAGCATCCGACTGGGGGGGTTGTTGGCGAACTGAACGTGCATGAAGGTGAAGCTGTTGCGGCCGGAGACATACTCATCCGTCTCGACGACACGCTCACTCGAGCGAATGTGGCCATCATCTCAAAAAGTATCGACGAGCTCACCGCCCGACGGGCTCGCCTGCAAGCCGAGCAAGATGGTCGCGACAAAATCAGCTTTCCTGACGAACTGGTCTTGCGCACAACCGATCCACGGGTAGCGGAATTGGTACAGGGCGAAACCCATTTGTTCGAAACACGCGCAAAAGCGAGATCGGGCCTGGTCGCGCAACTCAGGGAGCGTATTGACCAGCTCCGTCAACAGATCACTGGCCTCGCGGAGCAAAGGGCCGCGAAGGGGCGCGAAGTCGAGCTTATTGCGGAGGAGCTCAAAGGCGTGCGCGAGCTGTGGCTCAAGAATCTCGTTCAGATGACACGGCTTACCTCTCTGGAGCGGGAGTCGGCGCGCATCGAGGGCGAGCGAGGAGCGTTGGTGGCGCAAGTCGCCCAAACAAAAGCCAAAATTTCCGAAACAGAACTTCAGATAATTCAGATCGACGAGGATCTTCGCAAAGAAGTTGGCAAAGAGCTTGGCGAGATTCGGGGTAAGCTTTCCGAGCTTGTGGAAAAAAAAGTGGCGGCTGAAGACCAGCTAATGCGGACAGATATCCGCGCACCGCAGGATGGTATTGTGCACGAGCTCTCGGTTCACACGGTCGGAGGTGTAATAGCTCCGGGGGAGCCGATCATGCTCGTAGTTCCCAGATCCGATGCTCTTGTAGTCGAATCGAAAATCCGCCCTCAAGACATTGATCAAGTGCGGGTGGCGCAGGAAGTGCTGCTCCGCTTTTCTGCATTCAACCAACGAACGACTCCGGAGCTGAAGGGGACAATAAGCGTCGTGGCTGCCGACGTTTCGCAAGACCAGAAAACCGGCGCAAGTTTTTACCTCGTACGAATTCGCATCGGCGCGGACCAGCTCACACGTTTGAACGGCCTAAAACTCGTACCCGGTATGCCGATCGAAAGTTTCATTCGGACGGGCGAAAGAACGGTTATCTCTTACCTGACCAGACCCATCCGGGAACAAATAACCAAAGTGTGGCGCGAGCAGTAACGAACAGCCCCAATTGAATCATTTATTTCAGGGACTTCTCTTTATTGAGCGGTGTTAGTTAATTTGCAACTCATATGCCTTCTGGCCTCCCGCCTTATTTTCTCACGCGCGCAATCCACCTACTGCAGTATTTAGATTTGCTCGCATCTTTAAGATTCTTCATTAATTTAATAGTCGCAAAATTGCCATTTTTCCGCCGACAAATTTCTTTGTCGGAAATTTTTTGTAACATACAGTGCGAGCGGGGGGGAATGATTGGGGAGTCGTGCCTTCTAGCGTTTTAGCGGGGTCCGCGATGTCCCAAGTTAGTCCAAATTGTGTTGCAATCATAGACGCCAAGGATCTCAGACGGGCGAGCATAACAAGCCTCCTCCAGCCGTGGGCAAACACTGAGAATTTGGAACTCGCGTCTTTCACTCCTGATCAGGCGATAGAAGCGCTTCACGCTGACTCAACTTTTCGCATATTGATATGCAGCATTGGCGGTGATTCCCTCGCTGACGGCACTCTGGACCAGCTCAAGGTACTGCGCGAACTCGCAAACGACGTGCCGTTGGTCATCATTTCTGACAAAGATGATGTCAGAGACGTCATCGCCGCTTTCAGTATCGAGGTAAAAGGCTTCATCCATAGCGGCATTCCTTTCGCGCTGGCAAACCATGCGTTGTCCTTCATCCTCAATGGAGGTTCATATTTTCCGCCATCCGCAGTGCATCAGCTTCGGGTGCGATCGGTACAATCCGGTGTACCGCAGGAAGTCCGGGCCAGCGATTCCGATGCCGAATCAAAACAGGACGAGCAGAGCACGAGTGATGCCGGCGACAGTGGTTCTGCGCGCGCGGGGAAGCACCAGACTTTCGAGTGGGTACGCCTTACCGTGCGTCAACGACAAGTGCTTGAGCATATCCGGCTGGGAGAATCGAACAAAGTCATTGCTCGACGGCTCGGCATGACTGAAGGAACTGTGAAAGTTCACATCCGGCAAATGATGCGCAAGTGCCGGGTATCGAATCGAACGCAATTGGCCTTGGGCGGAAATCCTTCTGCGGAAGCCGTCGAGTAACCTGTCCTGCGGAATGGAACGGCTACCATACCGGCACCCCTGACGACGCCAGCACACGTGATACGTGAATATCAGTACACGCCAGGAGCCGGAACGGTCGGGCTACTTCGCCGGAACAACCAGCGAGTAGCGGGTGTCCGCCGCAAGGCACTCGGCCTGTGGCAGCCCTAGCTCCTTACGCACCATGTTGGTGCCGAGAACCATCGACACGATCTTGTAATAAGCGTGCCGGCGGCTCATGCCTTCGCGGCCCATGCCGCAGTCGGATGAAAGCACCAGCCTTTCGGCGGGAATGTGCTTCAGCGCGCGGCGGATATGCTCGGCAATCTCTTCCGGGCGCTCGACCTGCAGCGAGTGGTGATCGATGACGCCGATGCAGATCTTCTTGTCTGTGATAATCTTGCCGAAGGCCTCGAGGTCCATGCCGCCCGCGCTCGCCGATTCGAAGGTGATCACGTCGGCATCGACCTTGTTGAGCATTTCGAGCGCGTTCTTGTAGCTCTGCACGTCCTTGAACATGCGCTGCTGCGAAGGATTGCCCCAACAGGTGTGGCACCACACTTCCGTTTTCGCGCGCAGACCTTTGACGGTCCGGTTGAACACCTCGACGCTGAAGGCGGGGTTGATCACGTCGTCCACAATGTTGCGCACCGCCAGCAGGTGGATCTGCGGCTCCTCGAACTGGATCACCGGGCAGCCGGCATCGGCGAGATCGTGCAATTCCTCGTTCAGCGCATCGGTAATGGCGAGAATGCGATCCTTCAAAGATTTGTAGTGTCTGTCCTGAACGGCAAAGGCAACCAGCTCGGGCCCGATAGTGCCGAACTTGACCGGCTTCCTGGTCATACGCTGCGCCACCTTGAACATGGCGGCATATTGCAGATCGCCACGTGTCACGGGGCCGGAGATCCCGGGCATCACGCGAGACTCGAGATAGTCGTGCAGAATGTGGCCGGGGGGAAATCCGAGGCCGCCCTTCCCGGCCGGCGTCGGTTGCGGATTCTTGTCGAAGCCGCCCATGTGGCGGGGCGGATAGTTGGTCCAGCTCTGCCCGCCGACATCAGAGTCAAAATGCGCGTCGCCGTCGGTGACAATATCGAGGCCGGCCATTTCCTGCTCGTGCAGATATACGGAAACGGCATCGACATATTGCTCGCGGAATTGATTGTTGACCATCGCGTCGAGAAAGCTGCGCGATCCGAGATTTTGCGTGTACCAGCTCGGCCGTGGCAGCGAGCCGGTAATCGTGGTCGGCAGCATGATGTCTTTAGTGGCGCGAAGCATGACAGGCGTCTCCCCGAGGATGGCTTTTTCGTTGGACTGCAGTTTATGTCTGCGGCGTGCCGCTTGGAAACCACCTTCGTCAATTCATCGCATGAGGCATGGACAAAACGAGCACCGCTGCCCACCTAAGATGGGCAGTTTTCATGCCGTGCCAAAATGTCTGGTATAGTGACCGGATGAGCAAAGACGACGACAGCTACATTATCCGGCCCAACCCGCTCGATCCGCGGCTCACCGAGCGCGTCACCGGCGTCGATCAGACGGGCGCCCGCATCGAGACCTCGGTCACCGTCGAGCGGGCGCTGACGATCTTCCTCAACAGCCAGGAAATCGTCACTGCCATGACGATCAACGATTACCCGGAATACCTGGCAATCGGCTACCTGCTCAACCAGAACATGTTGATGCCGGACGACGTGGTTACCGGCGTCGACTATGACGAAGAGCTCGCGGTCGTTGTTGTGCGCACCAAGCGAAAGACCAACTACGAGAAAAAGCTGAAGAAGAAAGTGCAGACATCAGGCTGCGCGCAAGGCACCGTTTTCGGCGACCTGATGGAAGCGCTCGAGAATGTCACCTTGCCGAAGGCTGAACTGCGCACCTCATGGCTTTACGCACTCACGCAGAAGATCAACACTACGCCATCACTCTATCTTGAGGCGGGCGCGATTCACGGCTGCGTCCTCGCGCTGCGCGACGAGCCCCTTGTCTATATGGAGGACGTCGGGCGCCACAACGCGGTTGACAAGATCGCCGGGTGGATGTTCCGGGAGAAGGTACCTGCCGCGGACAAGATCTTCTACACCACCGGACGGCTGACGTCGGAAATGGTGATCAAGACCGTGCGCATGGGAATTCCGATCCTGATTTCACGCTCCGGCTTCACCGCGTGGGGCGTCGAGCTCGCGCGTAAGGCCAATCTGACTCTGATCGGGCGCGCACGCGGCAAGCGCTTTGTTGCGCTCGCCGGGGAAGACCGGATTGTTTTCGATCAGGACCTCGCTTACGTCGAGGAAGAGAGCACCAAGCACCGGCGCAAGGCGGCGGTGCATGATGAGTGAGAATTTCTGTCATTCCGGGGCGCGCGTAAGCGCGGACCCGCCTGCCGGGTTCGCTCGTCATGCTCGCGCCGCGGAATGACGACTGACAATGACTGAAATTCCCATTCCTCCAACGCTCGGCCTCGTGCTCGCCGGCGGACTCGCACGCCGCATGGGCGGCGGCGACAAGGGACGCATTGAGATCGGAGGTGTCTCGATCCTCGACCGGGTTTTGGCGACGCTGTCCGCGCAATGCACCGGCATCATTATCAACGCGAACGGCGATCCCAAACGGTTTGCCGATACGGGATTGACAGTGGTGGCCGACAGCGTGCCGGATTTTGCCGGCCCGCTTGCGGGGATTCTCGCGGGTCTGGACTGGCTCGCAAAGCAGAAGAACGGCATAGAATGGATCGTCAGCGTGCCGGGCGATTGCCCTTTCCTCCCCGACGACCTGGTCGAACGCCTGCACCAGGCGCGGCGCAAGATGGGCACGGGCGTGCCGCTTGCTTGCGCGCGGTCCGGTGAATGGCGCCATCCTGTCATCGGCTTGTGGCCGCTGGCGTTGCGCGAGGATCTCCGCAGAGCGCTTGTCGAAGACGACATGCGCAAGATCGAGGTCTGGACCGCGCGGCATGGTGTCGCCATCGCCGATTGGCCGGATCAGCCGGTCGATCCGTTTTTCAACGTCAACACACCGGAAGACGCAGCCCGCGCCGAGCGCATTGCGTTGCAGCATAGCTAGGTGGCCGGTACTTTGTTTCTTGACCGCATCCGCGGTGCGTCCATATTTGATATAGTCTAAGCCTATGGGTTTGGGAGGACCTGTTCATGAAAGCATTCATCACGGCATGTGTGGTCGCCATCATCATCGCCGTCGTCGGGGGCATAGCCCTCAACAGGGTGCCGGATTCGGCTGAGAAGGCATTCAGCAGCCCGACCGGAGTGAGCCTCTCGACGTAGTAGTATCGGAGCGTTCGCTATCCCATCAGCGCCGCGTAGGACAGGAACCCGACGCGGGCGCCGGGTTCGATTGCCGTCATATCTTCGGGAAATTCGAGCAATCCGTCCGTTTTCGTCAGCGACGTGAGAATGCCCGCGCCATCCTGCGGGTGTTTGACCGCCTCGATTTCACCATCCGCGGCACGCTTGAGCGCCACGCGGACGTACTCCCGCCGGTCCTTCTTTTTCCGGTAGGCGAAGGCGGCGCGCACCGGCAGCGGTACGAGCTTGTCGGGCCGCGCGCCTGAAAGCCGCCGCAGCAGCGGTTTGACCACGCGGACGAAAGTCACGAAGACCGCAACGGGGTTGCCTGGCAAGCCGACGAAGGCCGCGCCCTGCCCCGCCCCGGACGGGATCACTCCAAGGGCCACCGGCCGCCCCGGCTTGATCGCAACACGCCAGAACACGAGGTTGCCAATGGTTTCCACTGCCTTACGGACAAAATCCGCTTCGCCTGTGGAAACGCCGCCCGTGGTAATTATGAGATCGTGTCCGGCGGCCGCCTCGCGCAACTTGGCTGAAAGCTTTTCCGGGTCGTCGGCAAGAATGCCGAGATCGGTAATCACTGTACCGAGTCGCCCCAGCAATTCCGCCAGCAGAATCCGGTTGGAATCGAAGATCGCCGCGGCACCGCGGACCGAACCCGGTTCGACAAGTTCATCGCCCGTCGAAAAAATTGCGACCTTGAGCCGGCGCCGTACTCTGAGTTCCGTCAACCCCAGCGCGGCGGCGAGCGCGACGTGCTGCGCTTCGAGCACGGTGCCGGCAGGCAGAACGGTGCCTCCGGCAGGGACGTCCTCGCCCGCGAGCCGCCGGTTGGCGCCAAGCCTCAGGCCTTTTGGGACCGTCACGCGGCCGTCTTCTGCGGTTACGTCTTCCTGCATGAAGACAGTGTCGGCGCCTTCCGGCATCGCCGCGCCGGTGAAAATGCGAATGGCCTCGCCGCGCTGCAGCGGCAGGTTTTCGCGTGCGCCGGCCGTGAGACGCCCGGTCACCGTAAGCGTGGTCTCGCCATCCTGCTGAAGATCCGCGTGCCGCACGGCATAGCCATCGACAGCCGAATTATCGAAAGGCGGCAGGTTGACGGGAGCCTTCACGTCATCGGACAGAACGCGGCCGCGCGCGCCATGCAGCGGCACGTTCTCGGTCTCAACGACCGGAACGATTCGCTCGGCGATCAGCCGCTCCATATCGTCGAGTCGGAGCAATGGCCCTGAAAATGCAAAGCAATCGTCGGTGAGCTGCGCCATCACCGGCTCCCGGCGGCGGCTGTCGCTTCCGCCGCCTCGACGGCCATCGCGCGCTTGAGCAGGAGGTCGGCGATCGCCTCGATATCGTTGAGATCGACCACCGGCACATTCGCCTGCGGCAAGGCGATGTCGGAGGCAATCGCAACGATGTGCGGGTCTTCCGGGTGAATGAGCGGCTTACCATTGGCCGCACGATGAACTTCAAGCTTGGGAAAGGCATCGCGCTTGAATCCCTCGACCAGAATGAGGTCGACGGGAGACATCTTCGCGACCAGTGCGCGCAAATCCCACTCGGGCTCGTCGCGCAGTTCATGCAGGATAGCCCAGCGCTTGGCCGACGAAATGATCACTTCGGTCGCACCGGCGGCGCGGTGGAAAAAGGAATCTTTGCCTGGTTGATCGAGATCAAAGCCGTGGTGAGCGTGCTTGAGCGTCGAGACCCTGACTCCGCGCGCAATCAGTTGCGGGATAACTTTGGTAGCCAGTGTGGTTTTTCCCGAACCGCTCCAGCCGGCAAGACCGATGATACGCATGGCCCCTTATAGCAAAACGCCTTGTTGCTATTCACCCTCCTCTGCAGGGGGAGGGTGAAGCATGCAGCATCCGATAGCACCATCCGATGAGTGCCACTGGTGACAAAAGCAAAACGCCCGGCCTTGCAGCCGGGCGTCATGGGTTGTGGGCTTTTGG
>DASSRJ010000124.1:0-35945 GCA_035701845.1 Pseudolabrys sp.
CTGGATCGGGCCGAACGGCGAAGAACTCGATACGGCGGCGATCGTGACCACGCGTGCCAACCGCACGCTGGGTGAAATCCATGAGCGCATGCCGGTGATCGTTCCGCCCGAGGCCTTCAACCTGTGGCTCGACTGCGCCAATGTCGATGCCGAGACCGCCATGACCCTGGTCGCGCCGGCGCCGGACGCAGTGCTCGAGGCCTACGAGGTGTCGACCGCAGTCAACCGCACCGCAAACGACAATCCGGCGCTGGTGGAACGCTGGTCGCCTTCGGCCGAGCCCGCGCCCGAGCAAAACCCCGCCCGGCAAAGGCCGCCGGCGAGGCGGGCCAGGAAAGATGACGGGCAGGGCGTGTTATTCTAAAAGGCCGGGAACCTCCGTGGCCCTGCAGCATCAAATGCATCGAAACCGGGGATAATGCCCATGTCTGCACCAAGGTCCGTACCAATACAGGCGACGCAAGCGGCCGAAACGCTCGGCGACGAAGATCTGGTGCGCATGGCGCGGGCGCGCGACGAAGCCGCCGTTCGCGCCATCACCAGGCGCTACAACCGGCGGCTGTTTCGCATCGCGCGCAGCATTCTGCGCAACGACGCCGAGGCCGAAGACGTCGTGCAGGAGACATATGTCCGCGCCTTCACCGGCCTCGACATGTTCCGGGGTGATGCCGCCTTCGGAACCTGGATCACCCGCATTGCGATGAACGAGGCGCTCGGACGGCTGCGGCGGCGCCGGCCCACGGTCGACTGGGAGACATATGGCAGCAACCGCAACGAGGCCGAGATCATCAATTTTCCGGCTTCGGCGGCGGGCAGCGATCCGGAGAAAGCAATGGCGCAAAGTGAAATTCGCGCGGTGCTCGAGCACGCGATCGACGAGCTCCCCGACGCGTTCCGCTCCGTGTTCGTCGCGCGCATTGTCGAAGGCATGAGCGTTGACGAAACGGCGGACCTCTTCGGACTGCAGCCGGAGACCGTGAAAACCCGGCTGCACCGCGCGCGTGTCCTGCTGCGCGCGGCGCTGGATAAACAGCTCGGCCCGGCGCTCACCACAAGTTTCCCCTTCGGCGGCCGGCGCTGCGAGCGCATGACGGAAACGATCGTCCGGCGTATCTGCGCCGGCTGAATTTCCGGGAACCTCCGTCGCGCCGCTGCATCAAACGGTGCACGGTTCACGACAAGGAGGTTTTTCATGATTGCCAGATTATCCGCGGGCATGCTTGCGCTGTGCCTGCTGTCCGCACCCGCCTTCGCGCAGGGCGCAAAGCCCACCGATCCGCAGATCGCGCACATTGCCTACACGGCCGGGCAGCTCGACATCGAGGCGGCCAAGCAGGCGCTCGCGAAGTCGAAGAACAAGGAAGTGCGCGCATTCGCCGACGACATGGTGCGCGACCATACCGCGGTGAACAAGCAGGCGCTTGCACTGGTCAAGAAACTGAACGTGAAGCCGGAAGACAACGACACCAGCCGCGCGCTCACCAGGCAGGCTGCAGCCAAGCGCGCCGAGCTCGCCAAGCTCACGGGCGCGGCCTTCGACAAGGCCTATGTCGCCAACGAGGTCGCCTACCACAAGACGGTGAACGGCGCGCTTGAAAGCACGCTGATCCCCTCGGCGAACAATGCCGAGCTCAAGAGCCTGCTGCAGACCGGCCTGAAGGTTTTCGAAGGCCATCAGCAGCACGCCGAGCACGTCGCGGCCGACATCAGGTAATGGGAATGGCTGCGATGACGCCGGGACGGATCGCTGTGCTTGCGGTGTGCGCGCTGTTGTCCGCCCCGGCGCGGGCCGAGACCATCCAGGTCACCATCGACAAGCTCGTTTTTGCGCCGGCCGAGGTGAATGCCAGGGTCGGCGATACGGTGGAGTGGGTGAACAAGGATCCGCTCGCCCACACCGCCACGGCGACGAACGGCGACTGGAATGTTGTCACGGCGCCGAAGCAAAGCGGCCGCGTCGTGCTGAAGAAAGCGGGCGTGGTCGACTATTTCTGCAAGTACCATCCGAACATGAAGGGGCGGGTGGTCGTTACGCCCTGAGGCATGATCGACTCAAATCGAAGCGGCCGCCGCGTTCACCTCTCTCAATCAAACTCGACCGCTGCGTCGATTCATGACGTAGCTGCAGTTACGCGACTGCCTCCATGACTTCCTTCGGACGTCGCCTGATCGCGAGCAGATAAGCCATGGCAGGCGCATCAGGAGAACGTCGACCCTGTTCCCAGTTTTTCAGCGTCGGCAGGGGAATGCGATAGGCGGCCGCAAACCGGTGCTGGGACATGCGCAATGCCCGGCGAATCGCCTTCACGTCGGGAAGTTCAACCTTTGTCACGCGCACGCCTCTGGCACGGCGTCCTTCGGCATGTGCGGCCGCCTGAGACAGGCTTTCAATCAACTCCTTTCCAAACTTGGTCATTGTCATCCCTCCTGTGCACTCACTTTTTTAGAAGTGCGGTGAACTTGCGTGCCGCCCGTTTCTCATCGGCCGTCAAAGCTTCTCGTCGCGCTTTCGTGTCGACCATAAGCAAATATAGAGGTCGACTCGGGTCATGATAGAAGTAGATGACCCGTGCTCCCCCGCGCTTGCCGCTACCGGCGCGAGACCATCGCACCTTTCGCACACCCCCTGTATCCGGAATCAGGTTGCCGGACATTGGGTTTGCCGCGATGAAATCCACGAAAGCTCGTGCTCGCTTTTGTCCCAAACCGCTGCCGACTGGCGAATGAAAAGCGTGGTTTCGGCAACAGTAATGTATGTTCGCGGCACGCCTGAATGTACGCCACTGGCGCCTAGCCCGCAAGGGGACGTCAATGACGTCCAACAGCCGCGGCTGGTATTTTGTCTTAAAGCACCTTGCCCGGATTGAGGATGCCGTTCGGATCGAGCAAGCGCTTGAGGCCGCGCATGAGCTCGAGCGCGACAGGGTCCTTCACCTTCGGCAGCGTATCGCGCTTGAGCTTGCCGATGCCGTGCTCGGCCGAGATCGAGCCGTTGTATTTGAGCACGATCTTGTTGACGGCGTCGTTGATCTCGCCCCAGCGCGCGAGGAACTGGGCGCTGTCGGCGCCGACCGGCTGGCTGACGTTGAAATGCACGTTGCCGTCGCCGAGATGTCCGAAGGGGACAGGGCGGCAGCCGGCAACGATGGCCTTCGCCGCGGCGGCGGCTTCCTCCAGGAATAGCGGCACCGATGCGACCGGCACCGACACGTCGGCCTTGATCGATCCGCCCTCAGGCTTCTGCGCTTCTGGAAGCACGTGGCGCAGGTGCCAGAAGGCCTTTGCCTGATCGAGGCTCGCAGCGACCGTTGCATCCCTGACCAGCCCTTCCGCGCTCGCATCGGCGAGCAATTGCTCGACGCTCTCGCGCAGGCCGTCGCCGTGCTGCGACGAGACTTCCATCAGCACGTACCACGGATGCTTGCTCGCGAGCGGGTCGCGCGCGCCGTGGGCGTGCCTGAGGGCGAATTCGATGACGTCGCGCACGATCAGCTCGAAGCTTGTCACCGTGCCGCCGACGCGGGCCTGCGCCTGGTTGAGCAATGTCACAGCGGCGGCCGGTGAAGGGACGCCGATGAAGGCCGTCTCCACCGCGCGCGGGCGCGGGAACAGCTTGACCACCGCGGCGGTGATCACGCCGAGCGTGCCTTCGGCGCCGACGAAGATGTGCCGCAGGTCGTAGCCTGTGTTGTTCTTCTTCAGTTTCGACAGCAGGTTCATGATGCGGCCGTCGGCGAGAACAACCTCGATCCCCATCACCAGGTCGCGCGCGATGCCGTAGGCCACGGCGCCGGTGCCGCCGGCATTGGTGGAGAGATTGCCGCCGATCGTGCAGCTGCCCTCCGCGCCGAGCGACAGCGGAAACAGCCGGTCGAGCGCCGTCGCCGCATCCTGCGCTTTCGCCAGAACGACGCCGGCTTCGCAGGTCATCGTGTTCGATGC
Source organism: Pseudolabrys sp. (assembly GCA_035701845.1). Classification (GTDB taxonomy): domain Bacteria; phylum Pseudomonadota; class Alphaproteobacteria; order Rhizobiales; family Xanthobacteraceae; genus Pseudolabrys. The sequence continues at coordinate 3,943 of DASSRJ010000124.1, forward strand.
GGCATCCACTTCGCGGATCTTGTCGAGGCGCGTGAGCGAAAGGATGAGCTCGCCGTCGAACGGGATTTGGCCGCCGACCAGACCGGTGTTGCCGCCTTGCGGGACCAGCGGCGTCTTGGTTTCGTTTGCGAGCTTGAGGATCGCCTGCACCTCGGCGACCGAGCCGGGGCGCAGCAGCATCGACGAGCGGCCATGATAGATGCCGCGGCCCTCGATCAGATAAGGCTCGAGCGCCGCCGGGTCGGTGATGGCGTATCTGTCACCGACAATAGCCGCGAAGCGCGGCAGCAGGTCGGGGGAGGGGGCGCGGCGCAACTGTTCGTTCATTCGCTGACTGTCCTTATCGCGGTGCCGCGGCGCGCCTGAGGCGGTCGTTGATCGCCTCGCCCAGGCCGTCATGCGGCACTCTCATTACCGCGATGTGCTTCGCACCGGAAGCGTCCAGCGCGCGCAAATGCGAGAACAAATTGGCGGCGGCCTCGATCAGGTCGCCGCGCGGCGACAGATTGAGTATCGGCCCGGAGAAATTCAGGGCCCGTCCGAAAGCGAGCAACGCCTCACCCGGCTCGGCGCTGTCGGCATCGAGACGCAGCAATGCCTTCGGCGCGTAGTGCGAAGCCAGCATGCCGGGCGCAGGCGGCGCCTCTTCATCGGCCGGCGCCATCGCCAGCGGAGCGCCGAGGACGCGCTCGATCGCCTCGCGCGGGAGCCCGCCGGGCCGCAGCAGCACCGGCTCGCCGGCGCAGGAGACGATCGTCGACTCCACGCCGACCTTGCATGGGCCGGCATCGACGATGAGGTCGATCCGCCCGCGCAGGTCAGCGAGCACGTGCGCGGCGCTGGTCGGCGAGACGTGGCCGGAGCGGTTGGCCGAGGGCGCGACGATCGGACCGCCGAAGGCGGCAAGCAAGGCGCATGCGACCGGATGCGCTGGCACGCGCACCGCGACGGTGTCGAGCCCGGCCAGCGCGAGATCGGCGATGCGGCAATCCGGCTGCCTGGCGAGCACGAGCGTCAGCGGCCCCGGCCAGAATGCTTCGGCCAGTTTTTGTGCGGCGCCGGTAAAGACGCCGGCGGCGCGTGCGGCGTCGACGCCGGCGACATGCGCGATCAGCGGATTAAAGGCCGGCCGCCCCTTGGCGGCGTAGAGGCGCGTAATGGCCTCGCCGTTACCGGCATCGGCGCCGAGCCCGTAGACCGTCTCTGTCGGAAACGCGACCAGCCCGCCGGCGGCAAGGCAGCGCGCGGCGGCCTCGATCGCCCTGTCGTCGGCCGATAAAACGCGTGTTCCAGGCTCGGCGGTCATCGGGGTCTCTCAAGCTTGCCTTTAGGGATGCCGTGGTTATAAGACCGGCCATCAGTCGGAGTGTAGCGCAGTCTGGTAGCGCACCACGTTCGGGACGTGGGGGTCGCAGGTTCAAATCCTGCCACTCCGACCATTCGCTTCACGAGCGACTTCAAGCGTTTAGTGAACTTCCTGAACCTCCGCAAGAACACGAGGAAGTCCTCGTAGGCACAATTTTGGCACAGCGAGGTTGCGTCTTGACGATATTGCGGAAGCGAGGACAGCGTTGGCATGTGCAGGTGCGGCGCAAAGGGCGAACGCCAGTCACGCGCTTGCTCCGCTCGAAGTCGATTGCTCTTGCGTGGGCGCGTGAGCAGGCGTTCGAAGCGGGCCAAGCCCGCCCGCAAGCCCACGGGACGCTTCGGGAGGCATCACGGTCGCGGACATAGTGGGCCGCTATCGGGACGAGGTGGTGCCGCGCAAGCACGGAGCCGACCGCGAAACCCTCGCGCTCAATGCGTTCCTGAGGCATCCTTTGGCTGTGGGGTTTGAACCAAACGCCGGACGGCGACTTTGAGATTTGTTATGTGAGCAAGCTCACGCTGAATTTTCGATGTGGGACCGGGTGACTACGCCGCGTCAGGCCCTTGTAGTTACAGATCACTGCAGGGCGCCTTGAAGGTCGCGCGCGAACTTGAGATCAGCTGTTTCAGCTCCTTCTTGGAACCAACTGCAGATCGGTTCTAGCAGCGTGCGCGCCTCATCAAACTTCTCTTGAGTCCGCCAAAGTTCTGCAAGGCTTGTGGTAGCGCGCAATTCCAAGGATTTGGCGCTTTGGCTGCGCGCGACCTCGATCGACTTCTTGAGATGAGCTTCAGCTTTGCTGACCCTTGATGGGCCGAGTGTAAGATGGATTTGCGCACTTTGCCGATGCAATTCGGCTTCCCATGATCGACCGGTCGCGTCATTAATATTGGTTAGGGCCTGCTCGACAATCGCGAGCGCGTGTGCATTTTCGCCTGCTTTGGCGTGGATGTCGGCCAACCAGCTATCCATCATCGGGAGCATGAAGCCAACGTCCTTACGTCTCGCTTCTTCGATGCCTAGTGCTATTTCGGCCTGCGCCTCTCGAAGTCGGCCTAGGTTGCCGATTGCGCGACCTCGTGAAATTCTCGACAAAATCGCGTACAGCGAAAATCGTTGCTCTTCTGAGATCTCGCAGCTTTTTTCGGCGCTTGCGAAGGCGCGAGCGGTGTCCCCCCGCAGCAGGTGTACGACAGAAGTCATGTAATGAGCGAACGCCACAGTGTACGGGTGACCAAGCTCCTGAGCTAAAGCAAGCGCTTCCGTAACACGCGAAAGAGATTGATCCGGATAGCCTAGGAACCACAAGTCCCAAGATAAGAGCAGAAGCGAAGCCGCTTGAGGCTCCACCATGTAAAGGCTGTATGGAGACCGCTTTACTTTGGGGGCTGAAAGCTTGAGTGTTTCCGCGAAATGGTTTGCCGACGATTGGAATTCTCCGATGGTCAACAACGTGCTCCCCATTACTCGATGAGCCACCATCGGCAGAGTGGGGTCGGACGACGCTCTTGACCGCGACAGAAATTCATTGGCTATGCTGAGTGCTTCATCGTTCTTTCCACTCATCCAAGCGTGCCCCCAAAGCCCAAACAGGGCTTGGAAATATTCGGGAATGTTGCCTAGCCTCTCGCATAAACTAAGAGCTCTCGAAAACGCTTCGCGAGTTTCTGCGGAGGTATATCCTCGAACGGCGATAAGCGGGATTCCCAAGGCCAACTGAATATCGACCTCTTGTTTGGTATTCTCGGAGGCTTCCGGCAAAGCGTTCATTAGTCGAAGGGCTTTTCGAAAGTCAGCAATCGCTTCGACGTTGGCGGAATTTGCAAGCGCGCGTTGCCCAGACTTAAACCAGAAACGAATGGCCAGTTGGTGTTCGCCTGCCTCCTGATGATGATAGGCCAGGAGTTCGGGTTGATTTTCGACGAGCTCGGAAAGGTCATGCTCTAAGATCGACGCGATGTCGGCATGGATCTGCTGTTTCTTGCTCCTAAGCAATGAGTCGTAGATTGCATCGCGCAACAACACATGTTTGAAAGCAAAACGGACAGATGGCGAAATGCCAACTCGATAGATAATGCCAGTCTGTTCGAGCAGCGAAAGAGCTGATCGCATGTCGTCTTCGTCAATTCGCGCTGCGGCCGACAAAAGATCAAAAGAAAACTCACGGCCAATCACTGCGGCGATTTGTGCGAGTCTGCGACTCGGCTCTACACGGTCGAGTCGTTCCATCAATGCATTACTCAGCGTGTCCGGAACTCGGAGCAATAATGGTTGTGCCGCGTGCTCGAGATCACCCCGAGTTCGTGAGGGCGCACTCAGCATATTGCTCGTCAGCTCCTCTATAAACAGCGGGATGCCATCGGCCTTTTCGACAATCTGATCGAACAGCTGCTGGGGCATGCCCCCGCCGCTCAATAGATCTCGCATCATCTCCTTGACTTCGGGGTTCGACAATCGAGTGAGAGAGAGTGTGGTGATGTTCGCGTGTGCGGTCCACTTGGGACGAAACTCAGGCCGGCAGGACACAATAAGCAACAAACGGGCGTGGTCGATCCTGCTTACAATGAGTTCGAGCAGCTCAAGTGTGGATGGATCTAGCCAGTGAGCGTCCTCGAAGATACAGACCGTGGGGCGTTGAACAGAAATCGCCAACAGCGCGTCGACGAGCGTGCTCATCGTCCTGTTCTTTATTTGCTGCGGCGTTAGTTCAGACAGTTCGCGGTGATCTCCCGTGGAGATTGATAATAAGTTGGCGATTAGCAGGACTGGCACCACTGAACTATCAGTCGAGCGCCGAAGGTAAGCCTCAAGTTTGGCAATCTTGTCTGAGTCCGCCTCGCGAGCTGTTATTTGGGCTGCTTGTTGGATCTGCTCGATCACCGGAAAGAATGCGCTCTGACTGTGATAGGGCGAGCACTGAAGATGCAAGAAGAAGTGCGAATCCCGTCGAATACGCAATTTCAGTTCATGGAGGAGCCTTGATTTTCCAACTCCCGGAATACCCGAAAGGAGTACGACTTGGCCGTCCCCCGCTTTGACTTTCTGCCATCTATCGAGCAGCAAGCGCAGTTCCGTAGAGCGGCCGACGAGTGGAGTAAGAGAGCCCATATGTGCGGCATCGAATCGGCTCGCAATATTTTTGGCAACATGTGCGCGGTACACGTGAAGAGGTTCAGTCAGGCCCCTTAGTTCCTGCAAGCCAAGGTCCTGAAATTCGAAACCTGACGATACGAGCCGTCTCGTCGATTCCGAGATCAATACCGTGTTAGCGGCGGCAAGGGTTTGTAGACGCGCGGCAATATTCGGCGTCTCTCCCACCGCATCCATCGACCACGGGGTGCCGCTGTCACCTATTTCGCCGACCACAACTGGGCCCGAGCAAACGCCGACACGAGAAGCCAAGGTAACTGGCCCCGAAATCTTCGTAACTCCGGAAACAATCTCCAGAGCCGCGTGAACAGCACGAACGGCGTCATCCTCATGTGCGCGCGGCCAACCGAAGAATGCCATCACACCATCGCCGAAATAACGAGCGATCCGGCCTTCATAGCGGTCGATTGCCGTGCGACACACCGCCCGATATGCGTCAATGAGCTTTTGGAAATCCTCGGGATCCAACTTTTCTGAGAGCTGCGTAGAGCCTACCAGGTCACAGAACACCACGGTGAGGTGACGGAATTCAGCGTCGCGACGTTGTACAGCAGAGACTGCCTCGGTGCCGATTTGCGAAATATCGGTCGCGCCGCGGGCTTGGCCCGCTGGCCTCACTGCACCGATCGCTCTAAGCAATTTCTTGCGGTGGCCTAATGAGACCCCGAGTTTTTCAAGATCATGTTCGGTCAAATCCGGAAGAACGGAGTAGTCGATATTATTTTCTGCGAAAGTTTGGGCGTACTGGTCTAGACCGTGTCTACCCAGCCACTCGGCTAAGTCAGTGGTTGGTCCCGTCATCGCAGAGACCCTTACTACTGCCGTGGTTCATGAGGAGACAGTCGCGCTTGAGGCTCACATCTGGCTGCCTTCGTTATTTCAGGCCACGGGACTCACTGCACAAACGATACCACATGAGCGCTTCTTTGAATGCCGGTTTCACGCTGGAGATCATACTGGCACATCATTACTTGGTGCGTCACGCATGACCATGACGCAGGACGGTCCGGTCGCCCAGTTGAAGCTTGGCGTGTGGTTTCTCGTATCTCGCCGCGCCAAATTTGCGACGACTATCGCGCTATTCCGCTCATGCCGCGGGCTGAGGGCCGCGCACTTCTCTGTGTGGCAGACTTGAACGACGATACGGGAGCGCCTCTCCGAGCGCTTGCTGAAGCTCCGCGAGCATCTCGGCCTCGGACTTGAGGAGTTCGTGATTATATCCCTCCGCCAGGATCAATGACGATTCATACGTCTCCTGAACGACCCTGATACGGTCTTTTGCAGGAAGGGATGCAACGAACTCGATTGTTTCTGCGACGTGGTTGGCCTCGCTTCCGAGCGAGCTGTGGCTTCGAAGGAAACGGGTCGCATCGACCCCATCGGGGCACATCGCACGGACCTTCTCGATATCAGTCTCCTGCTTGAGTGCGGCGATGCGCTCAAGGCAGTACGAATATCCGATACAGCCGATTGGATATTCCTCGGCGCAAAGGTCGTCGAAGCGCTTGCACAGCGGCATGATGCCCTCCGGGATGAAGTTCGCGACAAGTCGCTCGCCGGGCACACCCAGCGCACGCAGATCCTTGAGCGCGAGCCGGTCGTGACCGGTCTCCTCGCGCGCACGTTCTTCAAGGTAGGCGGCGACTTCAGGCCTTCCGAGCTCATTGAAGCGGCTGGCGGCGCGCCGAAGGTTCCGAGGCGTATCGACAGAAGTGTGATAGGCGCCGACCAAGGCTACTATATAGCCGACGATCGTCGGGTCCGGACGCGCGAGGCGTTTTTCAATTCCGGCAAATCCAAGGTTTATCGCGCCGTCGAGCAATCCGACCGTGCTGCCCGCTGCACCTGCGCCCGTCATCGGCGTCGCGAACGGATCGAGCCTTTCTTCTGTGTCGCTGAGGCTATGAAACCAAACTTCTCCGGACTCGCGAGCGATGATTGAAATATCGTCCGTGACGTTGACCCATTCTGTTGCCAGTTTTGCCATTCGAAACCTCCTATCGAATGCTCGCCCGCAATCACATTGGAGAATGCAAATCTATGCGGACTGAACTCGCTCAAAGCGAGAGAGATACCGCCTTGCCTCAGATCGAGTTGCAAGGGCGCTTAGATACCGTTCGGTGTAATAGCCATTAGCAATTTTGCCGTTTCGAGAAGATCCTCGCCCTCCGAACCAGCCTGTCGGTTTTTGTTAGGCAGCACGAAAATGATTTCATCGGGATCGGCGCAGTTGTGGCCCTTGTTATATTCTTCTTCCGTTATGACCTGGGCCTTCGATAGAAAGATGCCGCGGTCCGCGAGCGCCTTTTTGGTGCGATTGCCGCGGTCGGTCCACGAACCCACCGTTAGATCTTTGTAAAAATCTTCATCCGTCCACGCCTTGACGATCATTTCCGCGAGGTCGTCACTTTGGTACGTAAAGTCAACCACTTTGACTTTTTTCTTCTCCGTCTGCTCAGCACCAAACTCTAGTATCTCCTGAAGAATGTCCTCTTTTGTTTTATCCCTGAAAATGCCCATAGCAGCCCTCCTTCATGAAGGGGGTCCGGCACAATTACCGTCCCGCGCTACAAAATACTGTAGGAGTCGAGTTCCATGCTGGCAAGGTAGAATAGCAGGACGGACAAATGCGCGTATAAGCGGTAACGGGTTGCAGCGTACACTTAGCGACTTCTTGCTGCTTTTCTTTGCTGCCGCCGTTGTCAGCTTTCGTCGCCCAAACAAGCTGGTCTCATCTATCGAGATGTGCGCGGCGCGGGGAAATCAAACAGCAACGCGTTCAAAAAAGGGTAACGCGCGAGTACACAAGTTGAGTACACAACTTAGACAACTGGCCCCGAAAACATGAGTAAATTCAATGGTAAGCAATCAACAACGCAGATCCTGCCACTCCGACCATTCGCTTCACAAACGACTTCAAGCGTTTAGTGAACTTCCTGAACCTCCGCAGGAACACGAGGAAGTCCTCGCAGGCACATCCGTGGCACACGGGCGGGCTGAGCAATGGCGACGCCGGGGGAACGAGGAAAGCATTGAGGCGTCCAAAGGTCCGCGTGGCAACACGGTGGCCGATGTCACGCGCCGGTATCGTGATGAAATCGTGCCGCGCATGCGCGGAGCCAAAATCGACCCAAAGCCGACATCCTTGGCCGCTTTTCTTCTCGTAAAAAACTAAGGCCGGCAATCAGCCGGCCTCCAGCTCAAGTGATTTAGTCGCTGTCCAGCACGGCGTCGTAGAGATTGTCTCTTACGATCGTTTCGAGCAGCTCCTGCGCGAGGGCCGCTTCGGTTTTTCCGCTCGCGGCGGCGCGCTTTTGCAGCAGGGCCAGAGCGGCGCTGCTGACCCTGATGGTGCGCTCGTCGCTTTTGGGCCTGCCACGGCGGCTGCCCGGCGGCCGCAGGCTGATCCTCGCCTGACAACAGCGCACTTTCAGCGTGCCGATGTTGCACCCAAGCTTCTCGGCGATGTCGTCCGCTCTCATGCCGCCCCGCTCAACCATCTCGGGGATGGTGGCGAGCACTGCCTTGGTTAGAATTTTGCGTCCCATAGTGACTGTCCCGTTGGCCGTTTTGGCTCAATACTTGGTCGCATCATCGGCCTTCCTGGTTCAATTTCGGGCCGGCCCATATGTAGCGCGCGTTCAGCAATGCCTCTGTGATAGCCATCACCAAAAATAGGGTGAGTGCATTACGGCGACCTGTCGGGAAGATTTAAGATTTTTAATGTGATTGAGCCTTTGGCTAGCTATTGAAAACGCTGCGAAATCGGGAGAATCGGCGGCGGGCACGCGACTGCCTGCGCTGCGGCAGTTTGGCGCCTGCTTGTGCTGCGGCTAGTTCGCCACCACCACGCGGGTCGACACAGGGGTGTGGTTGTAGAGATATTTCACATCGTCATCGATGAGCCGGATACAGCCCTCGGACAGTTTGACGGCTCCTTCAAAGCCGTGAATCCGGTAGTCCTCCTTGTCCAGGTAGAGGACGCGTGAGCCGAGTACGGACTGTTTGGCGTCCGGCATCTCCTGCTTGCGCGCGACGTGGTAGAGGCCGGACAAGGCGTTGCATTCGGTGCCGACGCCGATGCTGTAGCGCAACGCGGAGAGATTTGGCCGCACGACGTAGAGAAACGTCTGCGATTTGTCGACAACGATCGTCCCTTCGGGCTGATTGGTGCGGTAGTAAACCAGCTGGCGCAATCGCACGTAGTCTGACTTGATCTCGGCCGTGTCGGAAACCGAAGAAACGCTTCGCTGCTTAGCCATGCTGCGTACGTCATCAAGGTTGCGCGGCCAGAACGAGTAGACGGCCGCGCCGGCAGTGAAAACGAGCAGGACCCCGAGCGCAACGGCGGCGGTGCGCAGCCAGTTTCGGGGTTCCTTCAACGGTAGTCGGTCGCGAGAGTCGTATCGTGCTTGGACCCGTTCTTGGACGCGTTCTTGGACCCGCTCCTGAACCCGCTCTTGGACTCGCTCCTGGATTCGCTCCTGGCCGGGTTGCCTCTGAGGCGGCGCGGCGCGGCGTGCCGCATCTCGTTCGATCTGCTGGATCGCCGACTCAAGCGCAGCCCGTTCTGCCGCCACGTCAGTGTGTGACAATGTCGGGTCGATGCTGCGCAGCTTGTCGACCAGCGTTTGCCGCGCCCGCTGATAGAGTGCGCGACGCGCCTCGCGAGTATTCGGGTCAAGTGTCGCAACCGCGCGACTGATCAGCTGAACATAGTCGACCATTGGTCCTCGTCGTGAACTCACGCAAACAACACAATCAGGCTATCGATCACCGGAGAACGTATCATCTCTGCCTGTCGGTCACGATCACAATCATCGGATCGGCGGGGCGTAAAGGATACCGCCTTTGTTCCACAGCTGATTGATGCCGCGCGGAATGCCGAGCGGTGAACCGACGCCGACGTTTCGCTCGTATATTTCTCCATAGTTTCCGACAAGCCTGATGACGCGGGCGGCCCAGTCGTTGGTGAGGCCCATGCGCTCGCCATAGTTGCCTTCGATTCCCACGAGCCGTTTGACGTCCGGCTTTTCAGACTTGAGAGCCTCGTCAATATTCTTCGAGGTCACACCGAGCTCCTCGGCGTTGATCAATGCGAAGCTCACCCACTTTACAATGTTGAACCAGTGAATATCCGCCTGGCGCACCGCAGGACCGAGAGGCTCCTTGGAAATGACATCCGGCAGGATGACGTGCTCGCCGGGCTTGGACAGCAAAAGCCGGATCCCCCAAAGCGCCGATACGTCTGCCGTGAGCGCATTGCATTGACCGGAGTCATAGCCTTTGATCGCCGCCTCAAGTGTCGGCGAGGCCATCACCTCGTACTTCATGTTGTTGACACGGAAATAGTCGGCGAGATTGAGCTCGGTGGTTGTTCCGGTCTGTACGCAGACTTTCACGCCGTTGAGATCGAGCGCGGTTTCCTTGTTCATGGACCTGGAAATTAGAAATCCCTGTCCGTCGTAATAGTTCGTGGCTGCAAAGATCAGTCCAAGATCGACTTCCCGCGACATTGTCCAGGTGGTGTTGCGCGAAAGCACGTCGATGTCGCCGGACCGCAGGGCTTCAAATCGCCGGTTGGCGTCGAGAGGAACATATTTGACCTTGCTGGTGTCGTTGAAGACGGCCGCGGCGATCGCCCGGCACGTGTCGACGTCGAACCCGCTCCAGTTGCCGTTGCTGTCGCGGGCGGAAAACCCGTTCAGGCCTTCACTCACGCCGCAGTTAAGTACGCCGCGATCCTTGACGGCCTTGAGAACCTGCGCATGCGCCGGTGCGGCAATTGCAGCCGCCGCCAGCACCGCGCTGTTTATAAGCGCCAGGAATTTTTGATGTTTCATTACTGCCCCGAGCTACACGAGGTGGCATGGTAGCGATTTATCCTGTCAATGAAAGGGTGCGCCAGGTGCGACGATTTCTAGCAGCAATGTCGAGCCGAGCGTCCCGCTTTGGGAGCGAGCACCGTCTGATGACCAAGCCACGAAAATTTGTACCGCCGAGCGCTGCGACAGTCCCGTGAGAGCGGTAAGTTTCCCGGATACCTGGCCTGAAGGTGGCGGCCTCAAGTTCCGCAACAACCGCCCGTACTTGACGTGCGAAGGGCTGATAAAGCTTTTGCAGCCGTTCATCGTTCCGCTGCTTGCGTTTTCGTTCCTCCGCAAAGGCGATTCACTTCGCCAACGAGGTCTCCTCAAAGGTTACAATCTCGGTCACCCAGGCGGGGCGCCGCTGTTGCAGACAGAACTTGTGTCGCGCTCTCAAGTTTTCGTCGGTGTGAGTTACCTCACACTTCATACGCCGAGTCAGTCATAAATCTATCGGAGCTTCCGGTCCGTACGAAATGGAGGCTCTCATGCGCAAAGCATTTGGAATTACCGTTCTCGCCGTGCTCATAGTCGCGAGCTTGCTGGGCACCCTGTCAGGCACCATAGCAGGCTTCGGTCTATACAAAGAGGAACGCGTGCTCGCCAGCACCGTCCAGATGGAGCGCCTGGCGACAAAGCTCGAACGTGCGAAAACGATAGCGCCCGAAACGAAACTGGAAATTACACGGCTCACCCTTCGTCATTGGTCCGACTGCGCTCAGGCAGGTTGTCGCAAGACGCTTGAGTTGCGCAACCGCGCCGCTCGCGAACGTTTGCAAATGCTGGTCACAGGCAACAGGGTTTCCGCAGAGCCGGGCGTTGCGCGTTGAAGCAGGGACTGAGACGTTTGATGTTCGATGCCGCTTGGCAATGAAGTGAAATGGCAAAGAATGCCTGCCTGCAATGCGTGCTGCAGGATCGAACTCACGCAACTTCAACAAAAACGAACACATGCGTCGCGGGCAAACTTTTTCGCGGACAATTACCACGCGATTTGAATCCGTGCGCGCCCAATTGGCGTCCTCAGGGGCAGTAGCGAACGTGATATACAGGCAAAAGTCCGTCCTTGATGAGTTCGCTGAAGTGGCTGTTGTCATTTGGACCCATCAATTCCAATGCCGGACCCAATGCCCGGGCGTTTCCGAACAAGTCTGGAACCGCGCGACCCGCAGCCACATGGGTAAGATTGTCGCTGAAATAGGGGTCGCACGCAGGCGGTTTGGGCGAAGTCTTCTTGTGTACTGCGGTCGAGTAAGCGCTCTCGTGGTTTGCCCCGTCAATCGCAGTAATCTTGTAATAATATGTCGTGTTGGGTGAGAGCCCCCGATCCACAAAACTGGCACCTGCCACTCTATTGCTGTTTATTTTCGTATACGCTCCGGCCTTTCCATGCGCCCGGTAGATGTTAAAACCTGTAGCGGCACTGTTGGGCCGCCAGATCAGTGCCAGTGAGGTCGATGTACCGTCCGCCACCGAGACGTGTCGAGGCTTGCCGAACGTGTCGGAAGAGCCTCCACCGTGTGCTGGTCCTCCGGCGAGGCGATCCAGCATTTTCTTGATTGCCGAGATTTGGTAACCGGTCTTTTGCGCGAAATCGGTTTCGTTGTCGCGAATGTAACCCCACCAGTCCCAACATCCGTCTGAACTGACCCCTAAACCCGGTATAGGGACAGGTTCAGTTTGCGGATAAAGCACGATGATCTTGTTCGTATCCGCCCATTTATTATAGCCGCCGTGTTTGTAGACGGCGTCGTCAACCTCGGGATTTCCTGCGTACTGTTTGCAGCCGTGAAATACAACATGCACGCGGCATGTCTCGGTTTTACACGCCTCTGGAACGTAGATGTAGCCTGTGTCCGCAAGCCCGACTTGCCCCACCAACGCCGGATCTTCAAACTCACGCTGGTCGAACGGTTGGGGTGAACTGCTCAAAGTTCTGCCGGGTGGACGCAGCCAGCCGTAAATGTGCTTCAGCAAGTGACCGGCCGCATCGTACTGGCAGTTGTTTACGTACGGGGCCTGGAAGCTCAGGCAAGGTCCCCCGTAGTCATCGGTGATAAGCGCGTGCGGCGCATGGTTGTTGGTTTTGTAAAATATATTGCCAGAGTTTACATTGCCGGGATTGACATAGTTCTCGAAATATTCGGCCACCGCATTCATCGCCCCGCGCCGCACTGCGCCGTCGTTATACCCGGAAAACAGCCAAACCTTTTGCTGCGCAAGGTATTTTGGGTCATCGATATAGCCATGGGCTGCAGCGGTGTCTGTTCTGGCTATCGAAAAAGCTGCGTTATCGATAGATCCGTCGAGACACAAAGCCACTTGAGTGCCACGCTGGAGGATCGTTAAGCCCAAACCAATGTTCGCACAATCGTAGACAACACCCGCGACCACCCCGACACCGCGCACTATTGACGAGTGCACGACACTCATGTGTACGGCCATTGCCGCTCCCGAGGACACCCCGGAAACGGATGTCTGATTGATGTCGACCCCGTAGGCCGGAAGGGGCGGTGCCGCCACTACACGGCTAACCCAGCAAAGGCTTAAAGCAAGAATGCACCCGGCGCGTTTCATGGTCGGCCCGATCCAAGTTGCCAAGGAAAACCTTTTACTCCCAGGTTAATCGCAAATGCCTGATCTCGGTGTTACGAAGTTCACACAAGGGGTGCTCGCCGGTTGATTGAGCCCTGAATTTTGCCAGCGAACCAACACAATACTACCTCCCTGATACCCGCTGCTCTGATCAGCCGGTTCGGGTCACGCGCTTTCAACTGGCCACCATGGCGTGTTGATGGAGCTTGCCGGCTGGAACTCGTTGTTTACTCGGTATCGCGCGGTGGCTATCCTTTAGAGGCTCACAAGCTGGTTTCGGGAAGCGGCACAGCACAGGATCTGCAGGGCAAGGGTTCGAAGCTTTCAGACCAGCGTTCAAAGACAAGGGCGCTCAGATGCCGGACCGCACCGACCCGGATCGTTCCCAATTTTCCGAAGACGCATTGAGAAATTTCATTTTGCTCGCATTGCCCTTGCTGTCCTTGCAAAGGGAAATGCTCAAAATCATGAAAAATGGCATTGAAAATGCAAGTTCTGTCAGGCCGACCGAAAGGTTCACGTTGAGTGAGTTGCAGGCCCTGATGATGATCGTGGATCAGTCGCGAACTTTGAGAAATCTTATTGACGAAGATTTTGAGAAGAGCGTGGAAGATGCGTGCAAAGAAGTTTTCCCAAGATTGGCGTCGGCTTCGGTTCAGTTTATCGAGGCTCAGGATATCGTTTTGGCCGGTATATTTGATGCATTGAAAAAACTAAGAACAGAAAGAAAACCGAACAACCGCTCCAATAAGAAGGGCGCTGACTAGTCCGGCTGATTTTAATTGCATGTTTTCAAGTAGCCCGGGAGGAAGCAAGGCTTTCAGTATCCCATCTTTTCCCGAACCGGGAGGCGCATCGACGTCCAAGTTGCGGCGGTTGAGGTCTCACGATGAATAGTCCATGGCGAAATATCGACATTGCGATAATCGGGCTATCTTGTCGGTTCCCTGGAGCGAGCACAGCTGAAGACTATTGGATGAATCTCTGTCAGGGCATCGAGTCAATCACTTTTTTCTCTGATCAGGAGCTTGTGGCAGCGGGTGTCGATCCGTCCCTGCTTGCCAGCCCGAACTACGTAAAGGCTGCGCCGATATTGCGCGACATCGAGATGTTCGATGCATCGTTCTTCGGTTACTCCCCCAAAGACGCAGCATTGATGGATCCACAGCAGCGCCTGTTTCTGGAAGTTTGCTGGGAGACGTTTGAAAACGCGGGTTACGACCCGGCTGCGTACCCGGGTAAAGTTGGCGTTCTTTCGAGCGCCGGTGGCGTCGTTACGAGCTATCTTCTGACAAAGCTGCATCACGCAGATCTTGTCGGTCCGACAGCAAGCACTTCGCACATCAATAACGACAAGGATTTTCTGAGCACACGTGTTTCTTTCAAGCTGAATCTTCGGGGCCCCAGCTTCACAATTCAGTCGGCCTGTTCCTCATCCCTGGTTGCGGTCCACCAAGCGTGTCAGAGCCTCAGGTTCGGCGAGTGCGACATGATGCTGGTTGGCGGATCAGTGGTGCGTGTGCCGCAAGTCGACGGATACTTGGCGGAAAAGCGCAATCTTTATTCCCTGGATGGCCATTGCCGTCCCTTCGATGCGGTTGGCCAGGGAACCATTTTTGGCAGCGGCGTCGGCGCCGTATTGCTCAAGCCCTTGGAGCAAGCCGTCGCTGATCGCGACCATATCTTTGCAGTGATCAAAGGGACTGCGGCCAATAACGATGGGTCAGCAAAAATCAGCTACACCGCTCCGAGCCTCGGCCAGCAGTCCCAGGCGGTGGCCGATGCGCTGAAGTCGGCTGGGGTAAGCGCTGACAGTGTCGGCTATGTCGAATGCCACTCAACCGGCACGACCGTGGGCGATCCGTTGGAAATCGAAGCACTGACCATGGCCTTTCGAAAGGAGACCAAACGCAAGCAGTACTGTGCGGTCGGTTCGGTCAAGGCCAATATCGGTCATCCGGAGCAGGCGGCGGGAATCGCAGGTCTCATCAAGACCGCGCTCGTGCTGCATCACAAACGAATCCCGCCGAGCATAAATTTTGAAACGCCAAACCCTCGAATCGATTTCGAGTCGTCGCCATTTTACGTAAACACAAAGCTTCAGGATTTTCCGCTTGCAGACACGCCGCGACGGGCGGGGCTGAACAGCCTCGGGATCGGCGGGACGAACATCTTCGTGGTTCTCGAAGAGGCGCCGCACGCAGCAGCCAAGGATCAGTCACCGGACCTTTTTCCCTGCCTGGCTACCCTTTCAGCCAAAAGTGCTGACGCCTTGGTGGCACGCGTCACGCAACTTCTGAACTGGTTGAATGATAACCCTGATGCGTCGTTTGGCGACCTTTGCTACACGAGTAATGTCAGCAGAAGCCAGTTTGCATTCCGCTTCGCTGCGCCCGCCCGATCGGTGGCGGAGCTGAAAAAGCACCTTGCGGCATGGCTTCGGACGGTTTCCGAGGATGCATCAAGCCTGCAACGCACCAGTAATGTGCCGATCGCTTTCTTGTTTTCCGGTCAAGGGCCGCAACATGCCGGCATGGCTGCACAACTTTATCGCACGCATTCCGTTTTTCGGAATGCCATGGACCGTTGTCATGCTTTAGCGACCCCGCATCTTGAGCATGGCTTGCTCGATGTGATTTTTTCCGGGGACGCTGACAATGCGCTGGTCAACCGTACTGACTACACCCAGCCAGCGCTGTTTGCGGTCGAATATGCCCTCGCGGAACTTGTGAAATCCTGGGGCATCGCGCCCAACGCGGTGATTGGACACAGTTTGGGAGAACTTGCCGCCGCTTGTGCAGCGGATGTCATGACGCTCGAAGACGCGATGCGGTTGGTCATTGCCCGCGGAGTGTTGATGCACCGACTACCGGGCGGTGGGGGCATGACTGCGATATTTGCCGAAGAATCCGTCGTGCGCAAACTGATCGATAAGATCGCCCCCGACATTACCGTCGCCGCGATGAACGGACCGCTGAATACGGTCGTGTCCGGTGAGCGTGATGCATTGAAAAAGCTGTCAGAGGAGTTGGACAGGCAGGATATCAGCTATCGGGAATTGCACATTTCCAATGGTTTTCATTCACCGCGTACCGAACCTATTCTTGATGAGATGGAAAAGGTCGCAGGCCAGATCAAGTACAACGCGCCCAAGCTGCCCCTGATTTCCAACCTCACCGGCGAGTTGATGTCCGCCGCGCCCGACAAATCCTATTGGCGTCGACATCTCCGTGAAGCGGTACGGTTCGAAGGTGGCATGCATGCGCTTGCTGAGCTCGGCTGCCGGGCCTTTCTGGAGATCGGGCCTCATCCGGTGCTTCTGCCGCTTGCACAAGCTTGTCTAAAAGGCAGGTCCGCGGTTTGGATTGCCACGCTGAACCGTCAAAAGTCAGACGCCGGGTCGATCAGCGAAATGCTGGCCGCGCTTTATCTCGCGGGTCACAGTGTAAATTGGAATGCGGTCCATGCCGACGCTTCGTGGCAACGAACACCAATGCCCACCTACCCCTTCCAGCGCGAGCGCCACTGGATAGAGAACGATACGATCCGTCCGGAACGAGCCCGCAATTCCATCGAAAGAGTGCATCCGTTGGTCGGTGCTCGTATAAATTCAACCGCCAAGGAAGTGCGATATGAAGCACGCTACGCCGTGCAGCGCGCCAGTTACCTCTCCGATCATAGAGTTTTGGGTGGCGTCGTGCTCCCGACCACCGCCGAATTGGAAGCGGCCACGGTCGTCGGCCGGATGTATTTCGGCACGCCGCGCGTCAGCTTCGATGATGCGATGCATCACCAAGCGATGTCGTTTGCGAATGGCGAAGATCGGATTGTGCGGTTGGTGGTAACTCCGCTCAGGTCCGAGAGAGCAAGTTTCAAACTTGTCAGTGCGGCCACTGAAGACTCGGAAGTTTGGCATACCCACATGACGGGCACCCTGCGCAAGTCAGAGGAGCCGCCGCCCTGGCCGAACGTTTCGACAAAGCAGGTCCGGGCGCGTTGTCAGCAGACATTGCCTGTCGCCGATTTTTACGACTGGCTGAAAAAACTCGGGCTTGAATACGGGCCGAGTTTTCGTGGGGTCCGGGAATTGTACCTCGGCCGACATGAGGCGCTTACGAAAGTGCGGCTGCCGGACAACCTGGCAGATACACAATACGTGATGCACCCTGCGTTCCTGGATGCCTGCCTGCACGCATATCCTCTCGCGCTTGATGGCGCGGAAAAGGCGAAGGGCGATTGCCGCAATTCATACCTGCCGATCTCTCTGGAGGCATTCCGGTGCTATCAGGACGGGATCAACAAGGCGTGGGTGCACACCAGGCTGCGCAGTGTGGAGAAAGACGACACGCAGGTGGTCGACATTCGCGTTTACGACGACAAGGATCGACCTGTAGCAGATCTGGAAGGGCTGACCGTTCGTCTGTTGCCGCTCGCTAAAGTGCAAATGCCGCGACCCGACACGAACGACTTGTTTTACCGGGTGGCCTGGCGGAAGAGCGTCGGAAGGAGCATTGGTCTGGTCGAGGATCGTGCTCCGGCAAGCTGGATGATCTTCGCCGATGCAAGCGGCATCGGTGTAGCGCTAGCCAAGCGGCTGGAAGCCGCTGGCCATCATTGCCACCTCGTGCACAGGGACAGTACGTTCGCTCAACTTGGTGCTCGAACATGGAACGTAAATGAGCGGCAGCCTCAGGATTTTCGTCGGTTGCTGGAGCAATTCCTTGCGAGCGAAACGCTGCCTTGCGAGGGTGTCATTTACATGTGGGCGTTGGATGCCCCAACCATTGCAGGGCTGACGCTGGCAAAATTGAAGAGCGCCAGCGAGATGATGTGTCGCGGGGGACTGGCGACCTTGCATGCCTTGGCCGAAACCCGATCGACGAACCCAAGTGGCAGGCGGATTTGGTTTGTAACCGCAAATGCTCAGAAGACAGAAGACGAGGACCAGCTTGTTGATCCGGTCCAGGCACCTCTATGGGGCTTGGGACGAACCGCTGCGATCGAATACCCCGCGATCTGGGGAGGATTGATTGATCTGCGACTGAACTGTGATGTGACCCCTGACGACATAGATTTGCTGGCGGCGGAATTGCTCTACCCGGATGGCGAGACCCAGATTGCGATCTCCACCGGCGGCCGGCGCAATGTTCCAAGGCTCGTCAGGCAATCGCTTGCCGGGCTGCCGGCACGGCCGCCGTGCGTCCGCGGAGAAGCCACCTATCTTGTAACGGGCGGTCTGGGAATGCTGGGGCGCAGTGTCGGCAAATGGCTGATAAGTAATGGCGCAAAACATCTTGTTTTGACGGGTCGAAACGCGGGCTCCGAAGCGGCACAAGAAATATTCAGCGTAGGAGAAATTAACGGAGCAGCAATTCATGTCGTGGCGGCCGATATCAGCCGCGATGAGGACGTAACCCGTCTCGTGCGGACAATCGGCAATGAATGCCCGCCCTTAAAAGGCGTGGTGCACTCGGCTGGCATCCTGGATGACGGAATACTCGCGCAACTTGATTGGGATAGATTCACGCGTGTATTCGAATCCAAAGTGTATGGAAGCTGGCTTCTGCACGAGTGCACCAAGTCGCTAGACTTGGACTTCTTTATCTTGCAGTCGTCCCTATTGAGTCTGTTGGGCTCTGCCGGCCAGGGGAATTACAGCGCCGGCAACACTTTCCTTGATTCTTTGGCGGCTTACCGCCGGGCGGCCGGCCTGCCGGCAACGGTGATCAACTGGTCTGCCTGGTCAGGAGGCGGGTTGGCCACCGCTTCGGGCGCTCGCGGTGAGGCGATGTGGTCGTCGCTCGGCGTGAAATTTGTTTCTCCCGATCTTGCAATGCTGGCGTTCGACACGTTGATGCAACGCGACGTGGACCAGATCGCGATAGCGGTTGCGGATTGGCGGACTTACGCCGGCAAGTTGGGCAAACCTCCATTTCTGACGCAACTTCTGACTGGAAATGATGAAGATTTCAGCTCGCCCAATCCGGCACAACGAAACGGCGCCCCGGCTGCGCCTCCTGCCCAAGCGAACGATGAAGCACGCCAACAACTCTCAAGCAGATTGCAACAGCGCATAATGGCTGAGCTCGGCTTTCTCGACCCCATAGATCCCGACCGGCCTTTGAATGAAGTTGGTCTGGATTCCCTGAGGTCAGTGACGCTCGCGAACAACCTGGAGGATGAATTCGGCATACTGGTTTCGATATCGGAGCTGATCAGTGGGCCGACGATCAACCAGCTTGTCGATCGTCTGTCCGATCTGCTTCCGCGTAAAGGCAGGGGCAAGGTCGTCGAACCTCACTTGGTAATGACATCGGCCGTCGGAACATTGCCTGCGAGGCCGTCCAAAGTTGTCGCAAACGGCAATTCGGCGCCTGCGGCGCACGGATTTCCGCGGTTACCGGCAGCGGATCCTCGAACTGGGACGGATCAATTTCCAGGCAAGGTGCTCCAGCAACAACTGGCCAATGGCTGCGCGGCGGAAGAGACGACCATAAATAATGGCCCGCTGGACTATCTGGACGTCGAAATGAATGAAAAAACGGCACCCGAGAAAAGGTGGGGCAACGGAGGCGGGACGGGGAATTCCGGTGCGGAGATCACTTATTCCGCTGGTGCGGTGGATTCGCACAGTGCTGGTAAGTGGCTGATTGCACCTCGGCCGAATCCGGATGCCAAAGTCCGCTTATTCTGTTTTCCTTATGCCGGCGGCGGCCTTGTATCGTTTCGGGCCTGGGCGAAACAGTTCACTGGCGCTGTGGAGGTGGTGGCAGTCGAGGCGCCAGGACGCGGAACACGCATCAATGAAACTGCCGTCGGTGATCTGAACGCTTTTGTCGCGGGGCTGTTGCCGGAAATGGTTGACTGGCTTGACAGGCCATCTGCCTTTTTTGGCCACTGCCTGGGCGGACTTACCATGTTCGCGACACTTCATGCGCTACCGGAAGCGTGTGAACACTTCATCAAATACGTGTTTGCCTGCGGTGTAAGGCCGCCGCATCTATTGAAGCGCCGGGGCGAGTTTGAGGACAACCTCGTTTACGACATGATGCTGCATCGGGATTTTGATATTAGAGTCCCACTTTATGCCCAAACGGACGAAATCTTTGCGGATATCATACGGCAATTTGATACTCCGGCTGCCAACAAGATGCTGGAGATACCGAAGCTGAGAGAAGTTTTGCTACCGACGATCCGCGCCGAGTTCCGTATGGCCTACAATTACAAGTATCGGCCCATTGAGCCCTTTTCCTTCCCGATCAGCAGTTTTGTTGGCGATGCAGATCCGTGGGTATCGGAAAAAGATTCCGCCGGCTGGGGTGAGCTCACCCGCGGCAGGTTCACCAATCATGTGCGTAAAGGTTCGCATTTCTTAATGGCGGATGACGGAAGGTACATTCTCGAGACGATTAATAACGAGTTTGTAGATTCAGTAATTTAATGAGACAGGCGCGGTACGCGCCCTTTGAATTGGAAGGCAAATTGATTGCAGTGTGAAATCGCATCGGCGTGTTCACAGCAACATCGCGCAAGGCTGAAGCCCTGTCAGCCATTATCCAATTTCGCTTTGGCTCTGACGAGATCCGAAGTGTCAAAGCCCTCGCTAAAAAATCTGTAGACCTCGTCGAGTTGGGAGCGCCACTTGTCGGCTTTTTTTCCCCGACCGTACAAGTCGCAAATGCTCAGGCACAGCCTAAGCTCAAGGAGCCGAGCTTTCTGCTCGCGCACGATCTTAAGACCTTTGGAAAAGTAGTGTTCGGCCTGATCCAAATTTTGGTTCGATCGCAGACACGTTTCGCCGAGCAACCGATATATTTCACCTGCATAAAAACGACTGGAGCTCTCGAGATCGAGCCTCGATTGCGCCTGCTGCAAAAAATCAAATGCTTCCTCGTAACGTTCGTCCTTAATGCATGCATCGGCCAGTAACCCCAGGGAGTATGAATCAAACAATAAACCGCCAGTGGCTCGTTCTTTTTCCAAACCTTCCTGCATCTCGGCAATCCCTTTCGCAGACTCGCCTAGCTGCGCCCGAGCCCATCCGCGCAAGATCAACGCCATGGCTAGATAGTGCGCGAACTCATGCTCTTCACAGAGTGCAATTGCCGCGTTGGCCTGGCCAACGACGACGGCGGCCTCGCCGCGGAGCTGATGTACCCGTAGACCTATCGCTCGTGCGACTGCCTCGCTGAACGGGCGTTGAGATGCATCCGCATAAAGACGGGCTTCAGCGCAAAGCCGCAACGCCTGATCCGGAAAGCCCAGCAAACACAATGTCACGCCGTCGTATGCCCGTACATGAACTCGCGGGTCTTGCGCCGATAATTCAAAATACGCGGCGGCCTTGTCGTCCTCACACAAGCTGGTGGCGAGTTCCAGTTCCGTGTGGGCAGCCGGGAGCTTCCCTTGTGCAAAGAGCGTAAACCCCAGAGCTTGGTGGGCAAGAACCTTGTAAACGGGATCGCTCACGTTCTCGGCTGTATTCAGCAACTGTTGCGCGAGAGCTTCAGCTTCATCAAGCGCCGCACCAACAAAATTCCAGGTCCACAACCCGAACACTGCAGGCAAGGTATGTTCGTCGAGTCCGCTTTCCGTACAAAGCCGAAGTGCCCGCGTATACGCCTGCTTCACGCTATCGAAGCTCCAGCCCTTGGTCGCCCGCAGGGAATTTCCGAGCGAAGTTTGAAGCAACAACTCAAACCTGTTGCGCAGTGCCGGATCTTCGATACCGGGAACCAGTTTCAGGCCTTGTTCAAGATGACCAACAGCGGCGTGTGCTGAACGGCTGAGCGCGAGCTTGCCCGCCTTGAGCCAGTAATTTATCGCGGGGCCGGCCAGACCGGCTTCAGTGAAGTGGTGAGCCACAATTTCCGGTTGGCTGACCCCGATGTCGGGAAATTTCTCCTCCATTGTGCGGGCAATCCCCCCGTGCAATTGTTGTCGGCGGCTCTTGAGCAGGCTCTCATATGCCGCATCCCGCACCAATGCGTGCTTGAAGCTATAAATAGCTTCAGGGGGCTCACCTCGACGGAAGAGGAGCTCAGCCTGCTCAAGCTTGGTCAGGGCATGCTTTAGCGACGCCTCGTCGCGTCCGACCACCTCACGAATCAGGGAATAGGAGAACTCGCGCCCGATGACTGCACCAATCTGGCCGATCTCCTTCACCGGTGCCAGGCGGTCGAGTCGCGCCATCAGGGAGTCCTGAAGGGTCGCCGGAATGGCAAGCGCAGGTAGCGGCCCGCTAAGCCGATAGCCGTCGGCGTCTTTGACCAGGATGTCCCCTTCCAGCACCGCCTTCGTGAGTTCCTCGACGAACAGCGGGTTGCCGTCGGTCTTGGCAACAATCTGGCTCATCACCTCGGCTGGCAGGGCGCTGCCGCCGGCCACCTGCGTCACTATGCTTTCGACATTGTTTCGGTCGAGCCGACCAAGCTTCAACGTGCCGACATTGGAAAGGCCAACCCAGGGTGGGTCAAAATCCGGTCGCAAAGTAAAAAGACCAAAGACCGGCAATTGGCGCACCCGCTCGATAGTCAAATCGAGTAATTCGAGCGAGGTGGCATCGGCCCACTGTGTATCCTCGAACAAGAGCAATATCGGTTTCTGATGTGCCAGCCTTTCGAATTGATCGAGCAGCGCAGCTACCGTGCGACGACGCTGCTGCGCGTGGTTGAGCGTTAGCCGAGGATACCGGGCACTGACCGGGATCGACAGCAGGGCAGCAAAAAGCGGTACCGTGTCCTGAACTCGGGGTGCGGCTAACGCAAGAAGTGCTTCCAGCTTGTCGAGGCGTTGCTCGGATGTATCGTCCGCCTTGAACCCCGACGCTCGCTCCAATTGAGCGATGAACGGATAAAGCGCGCTGTTGGCATGGTGGGCCGAACATTGGTAACGCAAATTTATGTGCGGCTGGTCAGCGACACGCTCTTCGAGAGCTGCCACAAGACGTGACTTGCCAATCCCCGGCTCGCCTGAGATCAGCACGATCTGGCCTTCACCCTTCCAGGCGAGCCGCTGCCGCTTCAACAGGAACTCAAGTTCGGCTTCGCGGTTGATAAGATCACTTAATCCGGCTTTGTGGACAGATTCGAAGCGGCTCTGGGAAGCCGATAGGCCGAGAACCGCCCACGCCGGGATCGGCTCGGCAATACCTTTGACTTTGTGAACGCCAAGATCGCGCAGGCGGAACACATCGCCGAGCAGTCGGCGCGTCGAGGAGGCGATGACGACCGTCCCTGGCTCGGCAAGGGCCTGAAGGCGCGCCGCAAGGCTCGGTGTATCACCGATCACAGTATGTTCGCGCAGCTTTCCTTCACCACCGAGGTCGCCGACCACCACCAAACCGGTGGCAATGCCAATTCGGACCGAGAGTGGTTCTTCGGAGCGGGTCTTTAGTCCTGCAACAGCCGCAGCAATATCCAGCCCGGCACGCACGGTCCGTTCGGCATCGTCTTCGTGCGCACGGGGATAGCCGAAATAGGCCAATATCCCGTCGCCACGGAAGTCGGCAAGAAATCCATCGTAGGATAGCGTGATACGGGCGCAGGTCGCCTGAAAGGCATCGATCACGGCCCCCATATCTTCAGGATCGAGGCGGGTCGATAGAGCAGTCGAACCTACCAGGTCGCAGATCATCACGGTCAAGTGACGGCGCTCGGCGGGGGCTATGGGGGAGTATTCACGCGACGCACTCTCCCCACGTTCGCTCGTCATGGGCGCGCTGGAGGAACCGCCGGCCGCTAATGCTCGGATCGCCTTGATGAGACGCTTCCTGTGGCCCAGCGGGATCCCAAGTTTTTCGAGGTCGCCTTCGCTTAATTCCGGCAGAGCATCGGCGTCGACAGCATTCTCGATGAACGCTGACTCGTACTGCGCGAGTCCTAAATTTCGCAGCCAGTCCGCAACGTCCATGGCAGCACTCTGATACCTTTCCAGCCTCACGAGCGGGCCGCGATTAACCTCGCATGCAGTACCGATGTGCAGCGGCGCGGAAAGAAAACTCAAGTAACACGAGCTAAATTGGCTGCGCTCACGCTGCTATTCGCTATGCTACCGCCACACCAACCAAGAACAAAATGAATTCACACAAACTCAATGCTTTCCCCGATGCGAGAAACGGTCTTGTTATGACTTAAACTGGCAGGGCTCGGAGGGCCACGCTACTTGAGGCCGCGCCGCCGATGATGCCGAGAGCGCACAGGACTTGCGCGTCGATTACGGATCCGGCTACCTTTCGTGACTTCGTCTTCCCTTGTGTCATCCGATATTCGAAGTTTGCGGTACGCCGCGTCTTCCGGATATTCCCCAACGTTACCGTTCCGCCAGTCGTCGAGCCAACGCGTGGCGACCTCGAGGCCGTGATCACACAGTTCCACCATGCGATCGCGACTGCGGTCGAACTTCGACGAGTATGAGAGTTCATCGGCCGTTTCTTGCTCCATCATGATCGTGCGGACGATCACTGGCTTGTGCTTTCGCCCAAAGTCGCTGTATTTTTCTTGCCACTCGTTCACTTTCATAATGAAATCCAGCTCTTTGTTCAGTGACAGATTGCCCATCAGCTCGTTCTGACGGTCCTCAATGTCCTTGTTGGATTCCGGTGGATACGGCCATTGCTGCGGATTGATGCGCACGATCCACAGTTCGTCGGGGAAATCCTTTTGCTCCGGGTCTTCAATGAACTCGCGCACGGGTGGATTCTGCGAGTAAAGGCCGTCCCAGTAACGGCCACGGCCGATCCGTTGGGCTTCGCGTAATATAGGTAGTGTCCCCGACGCGGCGACTCCTTCCAGGCTGAGCGGCAATTGCTGGCGCCAGTACCTGGCCTTGTCTCGACGAATTTTGACGGGCTGCATTCCCTTATTTTCGGGTTTATGCCCCTTGTTGACATCGGAGTCGAAGACAGTCTCCAGGCCATTGACGACCTCCGAGGCTCCGATCAACAGGCGTACCTTAACCTTTCGCCAGTCGATGCTGTCGTTCTTCAACGCCGGGCATGTCTCGGCAAGCAATTCGTTCAAATCGAAATATTGCCTGCGCACACCAAGGCCTGGCAGGCAGGCGGCCAGTGCTTTGTAGCCTGCGCGATACGGGTTGATACCAAAAGCTCTGGCGCTTAATCCAAGCATCGGCACCTCGATTTCTTCCGCCCTGAATGCACCGAATGCAAACAGGTTCAGCAGGGTTTCAGCGCCTGTTCTGGCAACGAAGTCCTCCCAGAAAGCTTCGAGCTTTTTTATCGCTTCCTGCGCCGTGCCGGAGTTCTGGCTTTCCTTTTTTGGAGCAAGGCCGTACCAGGTTATCAACGCGCAGAGGGCGCCGGCCGATGTCCCGCTCAGGCCCACCAGTTCGAACCCGGGTTCGGATTTGTCTCCGATGCGTTTGAGAATCGCCTTCAGGACGCCGACCGCGAAAGCGGCATGCATTCCGCCGCCTTGACAAGCAACGGCTACTTTTTTCCGCTTGGAATCGATCATTGTTTACTCTCCTGAGCCGGTTACTCGGATAAAAAATGCGTTGCATTTCCGTGGGACCAATGAGAATCGCGGCCGCACAATACTGGTGATCTCGCGCGCGATTTGGCCCTTGGAGATTTTCGCTTCGCAAAGCGTACCGCGCACTTAAATGATACTGATGTCTTCCCCTTGTGAAATCAACTAAGGCCAAAATTTCGGCGCTCGCTCAGAAATGCCACGTCAGTCGTCGCGGCGGTTAAACGCCTTGCCGATCGCGTTGATGCGCAACGAGCTCATGCCGCCGCGCTGATCTCTTTCCGGGCGCGACACCGCCTCGTAGCAATTGACAATCCCTTTGTCCCACATTCGTCCGGTGCGGTTGTCGAGCATCATCTGCCGGCAATCCTCGCCGTGCGCGGGAACGATGATGATCGAGCCGGTGTATTGTTCGGTCGCCGAGACCGGCGGTTTCGGTGCCGTTGCCTCGTGACGCAGAGCGGTCCAGCCGCTCGGGTGCCAGTCGTTTGAATAGAGGAGAAGGGCGACGCCAAAGGCGAGCCAGACAAGCAATACGTAAGTGCGCGGAATATCGCGCAACATCCAACGGCGATGGGACGACGCACGCGCGGCCATGACGTGGTCGAATCTACGGCGTCATCGTTAAGAGATTGTTCAGGCCTTCGGCCAGGCACGGAAAATACGATGCTATCGGGCCGGTCGGCCGACTTGCCCGACGCCGGCACCCCCGCGTAACGTCGCGCCCGCTCTAACCGGGAGGGATGCAATTTATGCAACGTTTATTCACGTCCGTTTGTGCAACGGCTCTTGCAGCGGCCGGCCTTCAGTTCGTTCAGGTTGCCGGTGCGCGCGCTGTCGATTATCCGACCCGGCCACCGCACATCGTTGTGGGCTATCCGGCGGGCGGTTCGACCGACATCGTGGCGCGGTTGATCGGCGACTGGCTTGGCAAGCGGCTCGGTCAGCAATTCATCGTCGAGAACCGGCCGGGGGCCGGCAACAACCTTGCGACTGAAGCGGTCGCCAGGGCGGCACCCGACGGCTACACGATGATTCTGGTCAACCCGGCAAATGCCATCAACGCATCACTCTACAAGCGTCTTAACTTCGTATTTCTGCGCGACATCGATCCGGTCGCCGGCATCATTCGCGTGCCGAACGTGATGGAAGTGCATCCGTCGGTGCCGGCAAAGACCGTCGCCGAGTTCATCGCTTACGTGAAGGCCAATCCGGACAAGGTGAACGTTGCATCGTCCGGCAACGGCACGTCCATTCACCTCTCCGGCGAGCTGTTCAAGATGATGACCGGAACAAAGATGACGCACGTGCCGTACAAAGGGTCGGCGCCGATGCTGACCGACCTGCTCGGCGGCCAGGTGCAGGTGACATTCGACAACCTTCCATCCTCCATCGCGCACATCAAAGCCGGGAAGCTGCGCGCGCTGGCAGTGACCACGGCAAAGCGGTCGGAGGAGCTGCCCGATGTTCCGACCGTTGCCGAAACGGTGCCGGGCTATGAGGCGAGCGCGTTCTTCGGCTTCGGTGTACCGCACGGGACCCCGAAGGAGATCGTCGATCTCCTCAACAAGGAGATCAACCTTGCGCTGAAGGATCCGGCCATTCTCGCCAGGCTCAGGGACCTTGGCGGCACGATCATCCCAGGCTCGCCTGCCGATTTCGGCAAGCTCGTCGCGGACGAGACTGCCAAGTGGGAAAAGGTCGTCCACGCCGCCAACCTGTCGATTAATTAGCGCCGAGATCCGGCCGCAGCGTGAGTTCGCGGCCAATTGCCGCGCGAATGGCGGGCATTGCGGGCCACGAGATTACGCGTCTGCGTGCGCCGGCGCGAGCACTTGTGCAGGCCGGGCGCCGCCGCGTACGCTCTGCCCGGGTAACGACTTTCGCCACCCAAATGAACAGCAAAAGCCCGCGCGGCCAAGCGCAGGGCGTGAGGAGGAAAGCGCCATGAGAACGTCGACCAAAGTGCTCGGCCTCGGATTAGGCCTGGCCCTGGCGGCAGCTGCACCGGCCGCTGCCACAGAACTGAAAATGATGACCGGCCCGCAGGGCGGATCCTGGATTCCACTTGGCGGTCAGCTCAAAGATATCTGGGAGAAGGCGATCCCCGGCCTCGTTGTGCAGCAGTCACCCGGCGCGGGCATCGCCAACGTCCGCGCGGTGGAGGAAGGCAAAGCCGACATTGGGTTCTCGAATTCGATCTCGGCAGTCGATGCGATTGCCGGCAAGGCGCCGTTCAACAAGCCGCACGGCAACGTGTGTAACGTCGCGACGCTCTATCCGCAGTACTATCAGTTCGTCGTCAACTCCGACGCCGGCGTGAACAAGATCGGCGATCTCAAGGGCAAGAGCATCACGACGCAGCAGAAGGGCAACACCGGCGAAATGATCACGCGCCAGCTGCTGGAGGTGAACGGATTAAGCTACAACGACGTCAAGGTCAGCTTCGTTGGCTACACTGACTCGGTGAACCAGATGAAGGACGGGCACGCCGTGGCATTCGGCCTCAACACGCAGGTGCCCGCCGGCGCCATCATGGATCTCGCGGCCGCGCGCGATATCAAGCTGATCGATCAGTCCGACAGCTACGAGAAAATGAAGGCGATCAATCCCGGCTATAAGCTGATCACCATCGCGAAAGGCAGCTATCCGAAGCAGGATCACGATGTGAAGGTGATCGGCTTCTATACGCACGTCGTGGTGTCGTGCAAATTGCCCGCCGACGAAGTCTACACGATGACGAAGACCATCGCGGCGAACACCAAGACACTCGCGACGGTTGCCAGAGACATCGCGAAGCTGCAGACGGCCGAGATGGGTGCGGATATCGGCGTGCCATTTCATCCCGGTGCGGCAAAATTCTATAAGGAGGTTGGCCTGACGGTGCCGATCCACTAACCATGACGGCGCGGGCGAGGGGCGCCCGCGCCGTCATCTCCTGGCGCGATTGAGGGGCAAGCAGCATGGCGATCAAGATCGACACGTCGTACGGTGGCCTGGTCCGGCTTGCCGTGACGGTGATTTCGATTGCGATGGTGATCTATCACGTCTGGGCGATTGCCTTCGGCACGCCTGAGGCGTTCCATTTCCGCGGCACGCATCTGCTTTTCGCAATGACGCTGATCTTCCTGCTTCACCGCAGTTCGGGGCAGGTGGAGGGCTTGCCGACGCCTCTCGACTACCTGCTGCTGGTCCTCGGCGTCACGCCGATCTTCTACCTGTTTCTCAATTACAACTATTTCATCGATCGGATCTTCTACGTCGATGAGCTCAGCTGGTCGGATATGACCATGGGCGTGCTGCTGACGGTGCTGGTCCTCGAGGCGACACGCCGGGTCATCGGTTGGGCGCTTCCGATTACAGCGATGGTGTTCCTGGCCTATGGGTTGTTCATCGCGCGGCTGACGCCGCAGAACATGATCGACCAGCTTTACATGACAGTGGAAGGCATCTTCGGAATTCCGCTGTCGGTATCGGCGGCCTATGTGCTCATCTTTGTTCTCTTCGGCTCGTTCATGGAGCGGACCGGTACGGGCCAGCTGTTCATGGATTTTGCGATGAGCCTGACCGGCCACACCGCCGGCGGTCCTGGCAAGGTCTCCTGCGTCTCGTCGGCGCTGTTCGGCACCATCTCCGGGAGCGCCGTTGCCAACGTCATGGTGGACGGGCCGATCACCATTCCGCTGATGAAGCGATCCGGTTTCCCGCCGCATTTTGCCGCGGGTGTCGAGGCGGTGGCTTCGACCGGCGGCCAGCTGATGCCGCCGATCATGGGAGCCGCCGCCTTTGTCATGGCCGAATTTCTCGGCGTATCCTACGCGCAGGTGGTGATCTGGGCGATTATTCCCTCGGTGCTTTATTACGTTGCGTGTTTTGCAGCCGTGCACTTCGAGGCCAAGCGGCGCGGGCTGGTGGGCGTGCCGCGCGCGGACTTGCCGAGGCTTGGGCAGGTCATGCGCGAGCGCGGACACCTGTTTCTGCCGGTGCTGACGATTCTGGTGGTGATGTATTCGGGCTATAGCGCCCCGCTTGCCGCGCTTGCCGGCGTGCTTGCCTGCTTCCCGGTGGCGGCCTTGCGCAAATCAACGCGCCACTACGTCACGCTCGAGAACCTCGTTGCCGCCTGCGTCGATGGCGCGCGCAACGCGCTGCCCGTGGCGCTCGCCTGCGCGGCCGCGGGGGTGGTGATTGCCGTCGTCACCTTGTCCGGACTTGGCATTGTTTTCACGCAATACGTCGTGCACCTGTCGCAGAACTATCTGCTGCTGGCGCTGGTCTTCACGATGATCGCCGGCATCGTGCTCGGTATGGGCATGCCCACCACGCCGGCCTACATCATCATGACGGCGCTGCTCGTTCCGGCCATCGTCAAGTTCGGCGTGCCGATACCTGCGGCCCACATGTTCGCGTTCTATTTCGCGATCCTTTCGGCGATCACGCCGCCCGTTGCGCTCGCGGTCTACGCCGCCGCCGGTCTCGCCAAGTCGGACTTATGGATGACGGGCTGGGCCGCGGTGCGTATTGCAGCAACCAGCTTCATCGTCCCGTTCATGTTTGTTTATGCGCCCGAACTCCTGATGATCGGAGAATGGTCCAACATCATCTGGGCAAGCCTGTCCGCCTGCGTAGGTGTTTTGCTGTTCTCGGCGGGCTTGCATGGATATTTCATCACCCATTCCGCGCACTGGCAGAGCGCGCTTCTCGTTGTCGGAGGGCTTTTGCTGATTGACCCCCAATTTTCGACCGATGTGATCGGCGCTATCCTGGCCGCCGTTGTCGTTGCCACCCAGCTTGTGACAAAGCGGGCAAACGCCAAGCTGCCAAGGCCCGAGATTGCCGCGGAATGAACGCACGTAAACGTCCCGAAGATCTGCGCAGCCACCGCTGGTTGGGCGTCAATGACCTGCGCGCTTTCGGGCAT
Source organism: Pseudolabrys sp. (assembly GCA_035701845.1). Classification (GTDB taxonomy): domain Bacteria; phylum Pseudomonadota; class Alphaproteobacteria; order Rhizobiales; family Xanthobacteraceae; genus Pseudolabrys. The sequence goes on from DASSRJ010000124.1 coordinate 34,336, forward strand.
CGCTCGCGGCTGCGGCAGGGCGGCTTCGACGCCGCCGATTTCCGCGGCAAGCCGGTGATCGGCATCGTCAATACCTGGAGCGACATCAATTTCTGCCACACGCACCTGCGCGCCCGCGCCGAGGACGTGAAACGCGGCGTGCTGCAGGCGGGCGGATTCCCGATCGAGCTGCCGGCGATGTCGCTGTCGGAGCCGTTCGTGAAGCCCTCGACGATGCTCTATCGCAATCTCCTGGCGATGGAGACGGAAGAGCTGTTGCGCAGCCACCCGATCGACGGCGCAGTGCTGATGGGGGGCTGCGACAAGACCACGCCTGCGCTGATCATGGGTGCGGTCAGCATGGGCCTGCCCGCGATCTACGTGCCTGCGGGTCCGCAGCTGCGCGGCAACTGGCGCGGCCAGGAGCTCGGCTCGGGCTCCGATGCCTGGAAATACTGGGACGAGAAGCGCGCAGGCCGCATCAGCGAGGCCGACTGGGCCGAGCTCGAGGGCGGCATCGCGCGCTCCTTCGGCACCTGCATGGTGATGGGCACCGCTGCGACGATGATGGCGATCGCCGAGGCTTTGGGGCTCGCACTGCCGGGCGCGTCCTCGATTCCTGCGGCCGACGCGGCGCATCCGCGCATGTGCGCCGCCGCCGGCCGCCGTATCGTCGAGATGGTCTGGGAGGACCTGACGCCGGAGAAAGTCCTGACGCCGCCCGCCTTCGACAACGCCATCCGCGTCCACATGGCGATGGGCGGCTCGACCAATGCCATCATTCACGTCGTTGCGATGGCGCGCCGCGCCGGCCTCAGGCTCGACATGAAGCGCTTCGACGAGATCTCGCGCGAGATCCCGGTGCTCGCCAATGTGCGGCCGTCCGGAAAATTCCTGATGGAGGATTTCTTCTATGCCGGCGGACTGCGCGCGTTGATGGGCGAATTAAAGAGCGCGCTTGATCTGTCCTGCCTGACCGTGACCGGCAATAGCATCGGCGACAACATCGCCGGCGCCGAGGTCTACAAGCGCGATGTGATCCATCCGCCCGGCGATCCGGTGTCCCGCGAAGGCGCCACGGCGGTGCTCACCGGCAATCTGGCGCCGGGCGGCTGCGTCATGAAGCCGTCCGCAGCCGAAAAACGGCTGCTCAGGCACCGCGGCAAGGTGATCGCCTTCGAGGACTACAACCACATGGCGCGCGAGATCGATCGCGAGGATCTCGACGTCACCGCCGACAGCGTTCTTGTGCTCAAGAATGCCGGGCCCAAGGGCGGCCCCGGCATGCCGGAATGGGGCATGTTGCCGATTCCGAAAAGATTGGTGAAGCAGGACGTGCGCGACATGCTGCGCATTTCCGATGCGCGCATGAGCGGCACCAGCTACGGCGCCTGCATCCTGCACGTGGCGCCGGAGAGTTTCGTCGGCGGGCCGCTCGCTTTCGTGAAAACCGGCGACGAGATCGAGGTGGATGTGCCTGCGCGCCGCATCCACCTGCACGTATCGGACGACGAGCTGGCGCGCCGGCGCTCGGCTTGGCGCGCGCCCGAGCCGCGTTACCCGCGCGGCTATGGTGCCATGTACCAGCTGCATGTCGGTCAGGCCGACGACGGCTGCGACTTCGACTTCCT
>DASSRJ010000125.1:0-4692 GCA_035701845.1 Pseudolabrys sp.
AAGTGAAATGAGCAGGATCCTGACCACGCATGTCGGCAGCCTGCCGCGGCCGCACGATCTGTTGGACATGATGAAGGCGCGCCTGGACGGCGGCGCCTGCGACATGGTTGCTTATGACGCGAGGGTGCGCAGCGCCGTTTCCGAAATTGTCGCCAGGCAGGTCGAATGCGGCATCGACATCGTTGCCGACGGGGAACAGTCGAAACCCGGGTTCTTCACTTATGTGCGCGAGCGGCTGTCGGGCTTCGAGCCGCGACCCGCCATGAAGGTGCCCTTCTTCGAGGCCGAGGTGTCGGCGTTCCCCGAGTACTACAAGGACTACTTTGCCCGGGCGATGGGCGGCGGCGCGGTCGCTCCCATGGTCCCGACGGTGTGCATCGGACCCGTCTCCTATACCGGCCGCGAGATACTGGCGCGCGACATCGACAATCTGAAGGCGGCCCTCGCTGGCCGCAGCGTTGCCGGTGCCTTCATGCCGTCGGTCGCGCCAAGCGGGGCAGGGCTGAACGAGTACTACAAAACCGACGAAGAGTTCTACGACGCCGTCGGCAATGCCTTGCGCGAGGAATACAAGGCGATCGTGGACGCCGGATTCGATCTCCAGATTGACGATCCCTTTTTGTCCGACGTGTATTCCGACCTGCGATACGACGACGCGCAAAAGAATCGCAAGGCCGGTTTGTTCGTGGAAGCGCTCAATCACGCGCTCGATGGCATTCCGGAGGAGAAGGTGCGCTTTCACACCTGCTACGGAATAAACGAGGGTCCGCGCATCTTCGATGCCAGTCTGCAGGACGTCGCCGGCCATATGCTGAAGGTCAAGGCGCGCTTCTACTCTTTCGAAGGCGCGAACCCGCGGCACGAGCACGAATATCATCTCTGGGAGTCGGTGCGGCTGCCGGCCGGCAAGGTCTTGATCCCCGGCGTCATCACCCACGCCAGCAACATCGTCGAGCATCCGGAGCTCATTGCCGAACGGCTTGTGCGCTATGCCAGGATCGTCGGCGGAGACAATGTCATCGCCAGTGCCGATTGCGGTTTCTCCTCGCAGGCCTGCTACAAGACCGAGGTCCATCCCAAGGTGATCTGGGAGAAATTCAGGGCATTGGCGGAGGGCGCCCGGCTTGCGAGCAGGCAGATTTGGGGCGCGGCGAATTGAGGCGCAGCGGCGGAGATGCCGGCGGCGAGCTTCAGCTCCTATTGGTATGTGGCGAACGCGGCGGCAGCGATTTCAAATTTACGAGAAAGTGGCTCCCCGGGCCGGATTCGAACCAGCGACCAACCGGTTAACAGCCGGTTGCTCTACCACTGAGCTACCGGGGAACAACGCCGGACTGCGGCAGCGGCCCTATTAACAAAGCCAATCTGCTTTGGAAAGGATGAACCCGTCTTCGCTAAAGCTTCGACGGGCAAGGGGCAACCTTCGCTGCTACGGCGCGGCAGCCTTTGCGCCATTGGGTGGCTTGCCGAGCCGAAGCCCGCCTTCGCGCAAGGATTGAGAAGGGCTTGTCCGCCGTAGCCCGCCGCTTCGGCGGGCGACGGCGGATGGAGGCCACGGCCGGAATCGAACCGGCGTGCACGGATTTGCAGTCCGCTGCGTCACCACTCCGCCACGTGGCCAATCTTGTCAAAACAGGGCGTCGGGTCGGCCATGGCTATATAGGAGCAATAGCCCTCCGACAATCGCATGGAGAAACTTGCGTTTTCCGGCTTGTTGCCGCACAAGAACGGCTCCTCCTGAAGCCTTCGTCAGATCGAGAACCGCGATGACCGATTTCGCAGCCGCTCGCCGGAACATGGTGGACGGGCAGGTTCGCACCGCCGACGTGACCGATCTGCGCATCATCTCCGCCATGCTCGAGATCCCGCGCGAGCGTTTCGTCCCGCCGGCTTCGGTGGGTCTCGCCTATCTCGATCTTGATCTGCCGGTCGGCAAAAACGGATCGCGGCGGCTGCTCAAGCCGATGGTGCTCGCCAGGCTGATCCATGCCGCCGACATTATGCCCGGCGACCGCGTTCTCGATATCGGCTGTGCGACCGGCTATGGCGCGGCGGTGCTCGCGCATGTCGCCGGCCAGGTGGTGGCGCTGGAGCAGAACGCCGACCTTGCCCAGGCTGCACGCACGGCTCTCTCGGAGCAGCCGAACGTGAGCGTCGTGAGCGGACCTCTCACGGCCGGATGGCCGCAAGGCTCGCCCTATGACGCGGTCGTGCTTGAGGGTGGCACCGAAATACCGCCGGAATCATTTCTCAGCCAGCTCAAGGAGGGCGGCCGGCTGGTCTGTGTCCTCGGCGGCGGCCCCGGCTCCAAAGCCATGCGTTATTGCCGGAGCGGCGACGAACTGGGGGGACGGCCGATCTTCGACGCCACCGCAGCAGTGCTGCCGGGCTTTGCAAAAACGCCGGTTTTTGCCTTCTGATTGCGGGTTTGTTCCGATCGTTGCGTAAATACCCCAGTTTCCCCCTTTTTGCGAGCGCAGCCGCTTGGGGGGTTTTAACGTTGCGTAAGGGCGCATATTGTTCCGTGTTCAATACGGCGGCGCGATTCTGGCAGGGTACCAGTCGCGTTATGGATGGGGTTTGGATGGCGCGGTGGGGAGCCAGAGGCTGGGGACGCGGGCTGGCGGCCGGAACAGGCGCAGGGATTGTGTGTGCGCTGTTTTTGGCGTCCGCGCAGGCCGACACGCTCGAAGGCGCCCTGATGCAGGCCTATCAGAACAATCCAACGCTGAACGCGCAGCGCGCTTCCGTGCGCGCGACCGATGAAAACGTGCCGCAGGCGCTGGCCGGTTATCGGCCGAGAGTTACCGCGAATGGTTCGGTCGGCCAGCAATATTGGGACACGACGACGCGATCGACGACCGGGCCATTCATTCCTTCTCTCAACAACCCGACGCCCTATACCCACCTGTCGGGCAACATGACGCCGTACGGCGGCGGCGTCACGGTAACGCAGACTCTCTACAACGGATTCCAGACCGCCAACCGCACGCGCCAGGCCGAGAGTCAGGTGCAGTCCGCGCGCGAGACCTTGCGCGTGACCGAGCAGACGGTGCTGCTCAGCGCGGTGACGGCCTACATGAATCTTCTGCGCGACACTGCCATTCTCGACCTGCAGCGGCGTAACGTCGAAGTGCTGCAGGAGCAGCTGCGGCAAACGCGCGACCGGTTCAATGTCGGCGAAGTGACGCGCACAGACGTCGCGCAATCGGAATCACGTCTTGCTGCGGGGCGGTCGCAGGTGCTGAGCGCGGAGGCGACCTACAAGGCGTCAGTTGCAACCTATCGCCAGGTGATCGGGGTCGAGCCCGGAAAGCTCGCTCCGGGGTCTCCGGTCGATCGCTTTTCGCCGAACACTTTGACGTCGGCAGTCGGTCTCGGCACGGCGACGCATCCATCCGTGTCGACCGCGCAATACAATGTCGACGTCGCCCTGCAGGCGGTGAAGGTTGCGGAAGGCGCGCTCTATCCGACCCTGTCGTTACAGGGCAGCGCACAGCAGAACAACGAGAGCAGCCTGCTCGGGCTCAAGAGCTTCAATGCGCTCGTGCTCGGCCAACTGAGCATCCCGATCTACCAGGGCGGCTCGGAATATGCGCTGATCCGTCAGTCGAAGGAAACACTCGGGCAGCGGCGGCTCGATCTCGACACGGCCCGCGACTCGGTGCGGCAGAACATTGTGCAGTCGTGGGGTCAGCTCGAGGCGGCGAAAGCCAATATCGAGGCGACCCAGGCGCAGGTGCAGGCATCGGAAATCGCGCTCAACGGTGTGCGCGAAGAGGCGCGTGTCGGCCAGCGCACCACGCTCGATGTCCTCAACGCGCAGCAGGAACTGGTCAACGCACGCGTGTCGCTGGTGAGCGCCCAGCGTGACCGGGTGGTGGCGTCATACACCTTGCTCTCGTCGGTCGGGCGGCTGTCGCCGCAGATTCTCGGTCTGCGCGTGCCGACCTACGATGCCGCCGTGCACTATCATCAGGTGCGCGACAGCTGGGCCGGCGTACGCACGCCGGACGGTCGCTGACAGCGACGCGAATCTGTATCTTGGCCGCGCCTTGACCGCGCCTTGGCTGAACCTGCAGGGCACTTTCGTGTCCACAGTTCATTACAACGGTACAACGTTCCATCTGCCAAACCGGCGCCACTCTGGCGTATAAACGGTATGCGGCAGCGATTCGCGCGGCTGATGGCTGTGCTTTTCGTGGCGCGGAACGCGGGGAGTGTGTCGGGATTTTTAGGGGATGACGCAGACGGCGAAGGCTCAAGAGCCCTCGATGGAGGAAATCCTTGCCTCCATCCGGCGGATCATTGCCGACGACGACGCCAAGCCTGCCAAGGGACCAACCGGGGTGCCGGAACCCGCGCCTCTGGCCAGCAGGCAGCCGGCGGCGCCTGCGCCGACTGCCAATCCTGCCGCTCCGCCGGCGCCCAGATCTGCACCGTTGTCTGCAACATCGCCCGCAACACCGGCCGCGGCCGCCAACAGCCAGGATGAGATCGACGCCATGCTCGCGGAGCTCGATGGACCGCCGAAGGCGACGCCGAAACCCGCTGCAGCGCAACCCGCCGCGCCCGATGTCTTCGATCTGACCGAGTCGATGACGGCAGCTGCAACGCCGCCGCCGGGTCCTGCGCCGAGCTTCCGCACCATCGATGCCAATCCCGACGTGGTGTTCACCAACAAGCCGGAGC